>JAISNG010000099.1 GCA_031276365.1 Campylobacteraceae bacterium
GCGGAGGGATTAACTCTGATGACGAGAGTTTCGGCGGCAAACTTTTTGGGTGTTCTTTCGGCACAAAAGCACAAATGCAAAATCTTGAAGTCTCTTTGCATTACGATATGCCTTTGTACAAAAAAGATGTGAGCGATACCGAAAAATTTTTCGGCATATCTTTCAGGGCAAAATTTTAACTATCTTGCGGTATATACAATATGTCATTCATGTTTGATTTTTCGATTTTTTTATCTATCTTTTTCCAGTAATTCAGTAATTTTTTTGTAGATTCCTCTTTGTGCATGGAAAATTTTTCCGAAAAATATCTCTCTTTCCAATCACTATTTTTGCTTATGTCTGAAAATTGCAGCGGCGCAGGACGAATCAATATTGCCCCGCAGTTATAGCCAAAATGCTTTATAAGATTTTGGGAAATCAATATGCCGTACCTTCTGCCTTGATACTTTTTAACAATCTCTATTCTGTGTAAAACAAGGATATCATTAGAGCGCGGCATTTCAACTAATTTGCAGTCGATAAAACCATCTTCATATATTGCAGATACATACTCATATAATTCCTGCTCATGCGAATCACATATATCAACGATATCCAAACCATCATCAATAGCTCTTGCACCGTCAATGTGCCATATTTCAACAAAACCTAGATTGTACTGTTTTTTTGTTTCATGATTTTCATCAATAGTATTTAACATTATCTGACTGCTGAATTTTTTATAATAACTGTCATTATATGCGTCTATATCTTCTATTATCTCATGCTTTAAAGTAAAATCAAAAGATAAGAATTCATACCTATTTAATATATTTTTATTCACAATTTTTTCCTTTTCACTAAAACAGTGTTGCTTCCAAAGCCTTTATCCTGAAACTTTTGCGTTGAATTGGACTTTCGCCGAATTGCCTTATCATCTTTATGTGAAGCGCCGAACCGTAACCTTTGTGTTTGGCAAACTGCCACTGCGGGTAGAGCCTATCCATCTCAAGCATATAGTTATCTCTCGTAACTTTCGCCAATATACTAGCCGCGCTTACTTCGGATACTTTGGCATCGGCTTTTATCATAGTTTTTATGCCGCACACTCCAAACGAACAGTTGCCGTCCATGAGGATTTCGCACTCTGCAAAATGCTCTTTTATCGCCAAAATAGCCTCTCTAAGACAAAAGCTAAGCCCTTTTTCATCTACTTCGTTATGTGAAAAAAGCAGGATTTTATAGAGCGATTTTTCGGTAATTTGCCCAAACAGCTCCGCGCGTTTTTTCGGAGTCAATGTCTTAGAATCCGCAAGACCTTTCACATTGCCTTGCAAAACGCATCCTGCGACCGCCAAAGGACCGGCTATACATCCACGTCCAGCTTCGTCAATTCCGCATAGCATAAGGCTATTTTACGAAAGTTGCGATTTTTTCAAGCGGCCATCTTATCTTGCCGCTTTGCCCGTTCGTTCTGTAACCAAATGCGACGGCATAAGCTATGTCGTAACTTTTTTTCTCAAACGAAGGCACATTTTGCACCAAAGCTTTTCTAAGCGCTTTGGCGTTAAAACCCTCCATAGGACATGAGTCTATGCCGATAAATGCCGCTGCGCTCATCATGTTGGCGCTTGCCAGATAAACCTGCATCTTAGCCCAATTTTTAATATTCGTACCCAAATCTTTTTTGATAAAGTTGTCAAACGCCTTTTCTACGGTTTCCAGAGATTTTTCATCTTTTGTGCTTCTGTTAAACGCTTCGTCAAGATATTCGCTTCCTTTTTTGAAAAATTGCGGCTTTCTTGAGAGCAGTATCACAAAATGCGAGCACGTGGTAACCTGTGGCTGATTCCAGCATGCGGCGCTCAAAGCTTTTTTGACTTTGTCGTTTTCTATCACCAAAAAGCGCCACGGCTCAAGTCCAAACGATGAGGGCGAAAGTCTTGCGGCTTCTAAAATAACTCCGAACTCCTTTTTCGGAATCTTTCTCTTCTCGTCAAATAGCTTGCATGCATGACGAAACTGCAGAGCTTTTATAAATTCGTTCATGTTTTGCCTCCCGAATTTGAATTAACTATAATGATAACACACGGTAAGTAAAATTATTATAATTAAGCGACGTAAAACTCTTTTTAAGGTAGGATAGTACAATAAAATTCAAAGGCGACCTTTTGACGTATCCGTTGAAAAATGAGATTTACTATCCAAAGCCGTTTGTAAAATGGGCAGGCGGTAAAAGAGGGCTGTTAAACGAGCTTTTAAAAAGGGTTCCGAAAAATTTTAACAGTTACTTTGAGCCGTTTGTTGGGGGCGGCGCTCTGTTTTTTGAGATGAAAAAAAAGGGACTGTTTGATGGAAAACAGATATATCTTTCCGACAAAAATGAAGAGCTGATAAACGCTTATAAAGTTGTTAGAGACAATCCGCAAAAATTGCTAAATGAACTTTGGATATTTGACAAAGATCACTCAAAAGAGTTTTATTATTATATAAGAGGACTTGATAGAAATTCGGATTTTAAGCAATTAAGAGATGAGTATAAGGCAGCAAGATTTATATATTTAAGTAAAACTTGCTTCAACGGCTTATACAGAGTAAATCAACAAGGTTTTTTCAACGTTCCAATCGGTAGTTATAAAAACCCTCAAATCTGCTCTGAAGAGTTGATATTCGGCGCACACAAGGCTTTGCAAAATGTAAATATCTCATGCAGTTGTTATGCCGAAGCTTTAAAGTTTGCAAAAAAAGATGATTTTGCGTACCTTGATCCGCCATATTATCCGATAAATAAAACTTCAAATTTTACATCTTATGACAAAGATAACTTTTTAGAAAAAGATCAACGAGAACTTGCAGATGTATTTAAAAAAATATCGCAGGTAGAGTGTTTTATGCTTGAGAGTAACTCTGATACTGATTTTATAAAAGAGTTATACGAGGAATTTTTAATAGAGTTTATAAAAGCAGACAGGTATATAAATTGCAAAGGTAACGGACGCGGCAAGATACAGGAAGTTTTAATAAGCAATACAGGGACAAAACAGTGAAAAATAACAAGAGTTGGGAGAGTATTTTTAGTGCATATGATATTTTGAATCATAATTTTAATGTCAAGCCGTTTAAAATTACAGCAGATGAGATAAAAAATGCTACAAGGCATTTTGGTAAAACTTCCGAAAAGGAGGTCAGGATACTTTGCAAGCAGGATTCACGCAATGAAAGACCAAAAATATTTATTGACAACGATCTTTTTTTGCTACCAGTGAAAAATGGGGAATATATCATACTTAAAGGCGATGGATACATTGATATTTCACCTATTAACGACATGGAAGAGATTTACGTGAGCAAATTGGATTTTGAGCTTAGAAGTTCACAGATTGGCAATTCCGAAATGCAATATTTGGATTTTGCTTACGCTTCCAGTTTGATTAGAACTTTTGCGGAAGACAATACTCTCGTTTTGACAATCAGAGGCAGAAAATATACTCCTGAGTTCAATTTTAATTTCAAACAATATAAAGATATACATGTGCAAAGCGTGCAAACAGAAGTTGATGCGGGATTTGAAGGAAAAGAGCAGATTGTGTTGATTGAGGCAAAAAATTCTACTACTCAAAATACCATCATAAGGCAGCTCTATTATCCATTCAGGCAATGGAAAATCCATACTCAAAAAGAGGTAAAAACACTATTTTTTGAAAAAAGGGGCAGAGAGTACTTTATGTGGGAGTTTGGCTTTGCCGATGAGTTTGACTACGAAAGTATTTTTTTAAAAAAGCAAAAAAATTTGTCATACAAAATAGATAATATGCCGTCATGTTAAAGTCAAAAATTACCGAATTAAAAGATTTTGAATTGGAGTGCACAACGTTTTGGAGTTTTAAAAAACGCGGAAAAATGGGTTACTCACAGTAGTAAATATAGAGGCAATTGGTCGCCTGATGTAGTTAGAAATCTGATTTTGCATTACTCCAAAGAGGGTGATTATTTGCTGGATCCGATGATAGGCGGAGGAATGACGGATATTGAATGCAAGCTTTTAAATAGAAATCTTTTGGCTCTTGACGTCAATTCCAATGCAATTTTATTGACAAAAAGGGCTTTGAAGTTTGAAAGCAGTTTTGAGCCTAAAATAGTAGTAAACACCAACGACGCAAGAAAGCTTGAAATGTTAAAAAAGGGCAGTATAGATTTTATTTTAACTCACCCTCCGTATGCTGATATCATTAAATATTCCAACAAAACCATACCTGAGGATCTATCAAATATCCACGATTTAAATAAATTTTGTGATGAGATTGAAAATATTGCCAAAGAGTTGTTTAGAATGTTAAAAAATGAGAAATTTTGTGCCGTTTTAATTGGTGATACAAGGAGAAAAAAGCTTTATCGGCCTTTGGCGTTTATGACGATGCAAAGATTTTTAAATGTCGAATTTGTTTTAAAAGAGGATATCATAAAGTATCAGCATAACTACAGGTTTTTGGACAAAAAAGTCGCGTGAGGCAAATTTTTGTTGATTATGCATGAACATATTTTTATTTTTCAAAAATTATAAAAGAGTTTTAAGCGGAGGCAAATATGGAAGAATCACCGAAACTTTTCTATATCGGGCGCAAAGAGGACGGCAGTGACGTTTTATACAAAAACAAAGACTTGACGACCCATGCGCTCATTATCGGCATGACAGGCAGCGGTAAAACAGGGCTTGGCGTGGGACTTTTGGAAGAAGCGGCGCTTGACAATATCCCTTCCATTATCATTGACCCAAAAGGCGATATGGGAAATCTGCTTTTAGCGTTCCCGAATCTCTCAAAAGATGAGTTTTTACCATGGATAGATGCGCAGGAAGCCGCCAATAAAAATCAAAGCGTTGAAGAAGCGGCCGCCCAAACAGCGCAAAATTGGCAAAATGGATTGAGCGAGTGGGGAGAGGACAAGCAAAGAGTTGCGGCGTTTAAAAATAGTGCGCATTTTACTGTTTACACGCCTGCTGCGGGTTTTGGAGTCGGGGTAAATATATTAAGTTCGTTCAAAGCGCCGCCGCAGGAGATTTTGGATGATGCGGATACCCTCAATATGCTTATCTCATCATCTGTCACAAGTATTTTAAGCCTTATCGGTATCAATACAGACCCGCTTTCAAGCAAGGAGCACATACTTATTTCGTCCATATTTGCACACTTTTACAAAAACGGCAGGGATGTAAATCTTGAGGAGATTATCTCATCTATCGTAACGCCGCCATTTGAGAAAGTGGGTGTATTTTCGCTTGAGATGTTTTTCCCAAAAGAGAAGCGTATGGAGTTTGCCATGAAACTTAACGCTATTATCGCCAGTCCTTCGTTTGCGGCGTGGCTTGAGGGCGAAGATATGGATGTGGAGAGTTTTTTGTCCGCAAAAGAGGGCAAACCGCGCGTTTGCATATTTAATATAGCGCATCTTGGCGACAATGAGCGGATGTTTTTTGTAACGCTGCTTTTGAACAATATCCTTACATGGATGAGGCGGCAGGAGGGGACATTGTCGTTAAGGGCACTTTTATACATGGATGAGATTTTCGGCTTTTTCCCGCCCAATGCAAATCCCCCCTCAAAAATACCAATGCTCACTCTTTTAAAACAAGCCCGTGCATTTGGGCTTGGCGTCGTGCTTTCTACGCAAAATCCTGTGGATTTGGACTATAAAGGACTTTCAAACATAGGCACATGGTTTATCGGAAGGCTTCAAACCGCGCAGGACAAAGAGCGCGTCATATCGGGACTTAGCGGTGTTCAGGGGAGCGATTTGGATAAGGCGGAGTTGACGAATCTCCTCTCAAATCTCAAAAAACGCCATTTTTTACTTAAAAACATAAACGAGGAGGGTTTGAGTGTATTTCAGACAAGATGGACGCT
Source organism: Campylobacteraceae bacterium (assembly GCA_031276365.1). Lineage (GTDB taxonomy): Bacteria > Campylobacterota > Campylobacteria > Campylobacterales > Campylobacteraceae > JAIRKW01. The sequence goes on from JAISNG010000099.1 coordinate 5,880, forward strand.
TTCATATCTAAAAGGTCCTCTTTCGCGCGAACAAATCCGCTCATTGACCAAAATGTCAAATCTGCCCTCAAAAACTTCCGCTAAAGCCGACCAAACGCAGCCGCCGAAATTTATCTCAACTATTCCGCAATACTATTTTTATGAGTGTGCAAGAGATACTTACCGCTTGAGTCCATATCTTGTCTGCGCTGTCAAAGCGCGTTTTGTGAACACAAGAAAAGGCATTGATGAGGTGAAAAATGTGCAGGCGTCGGCTATTATCGCGCCGAATACTCCCGTAACGTGGCAAATGGACGAATATATCGGCGATGAAAGGCTTGAGAGAACACCGCGTAAGGGGAGCAGTTTTGACGATATCGCCGCGTTTACGGATGAGTCCAAAAAGATAGCCGCTTTGCAAAAAGATGCACTTGATTTTATAGCTCGTACGCAAAAATTGACGCTTTTTAGCGCTCTTGACATTGAATCAAAGCCAAAAGAGAGCAGGGAGGAGTTTGATATGAGGCTTCAAACCGCACTTGGGAAAGCATATGAACAAAAATATGATGAGCTTAGAGAAAAATATGACAAGATTCAAAAGGTTTTAGACGAGAAGTATTCAAGACTTCAGCTAAAGCTTGAAAAAGAGAAGAGCGAGGCGCAGAGTAAGACGATAGATACGATTGCGAGTATTGGCACGTCGATTTTTGGAGCGTTTTTTAGCAAAAGCAAACTTGGCACTGTTTCCAAGACGGCAAGCGGCATAAAAAATGCAAATAAAATGTTAAAAGAGCGCGGCGATGTGCAAAGAGCAAAACAGGAGATTGCGGCGCTTGAGGAAGAGGCGCGCGCAAAAGAGAGCGAATTTCAAGCAGAAATCAAAAAGCTGAAAGCGCAGTTTGACCTTAAAAAAACGCTTATTGAGGAGGTTGCGATAACTTTACGCAAGAGTGATATTTATGATGAGAAGGTATTTATTTTGTGGAAAGAGCCATAGTTTTACTCTTTTTTTGGTATGATTTTGCGAAAAATTAAAAGGCAAAAAATGGAATATTATTTATACATAAAAGCTTTTCATGTGGTGGCGTTTTTGTCATGGATGGCGATGCTGTTTTATCTGCCGCGCCTCTTTGTCTATCACGTCGAACACGGCAGCAATAAAGAGTTTTGCAAAGTAGCTCAAATACAAGAAGAAAAGCTCTACAAATGCATCGGTTTACCCGCGTTTTGGGCAACTCTTATAAGCGGTATAGCGCTTATCGCCATAAATTCCGCTCTGTTTAAGGACGGCTGGCTGCATGTAAAATTGCTTACTTTGGCGTTTTTAACAGCTTACTCATTTTCGCTTGATTTTTACAGAAAACGCTTGAGAGATGAGACATGTAAGCGAAGCGGTAAGTTTTTCAGAGCTTACAATGAAGTTCCGACTCTGCTTGCCATCATTATTGTAACATGTGCCGTTACAAAAGAGTTTTATCCTGTCTTTACGCTCTGTATGTGCGCACTTTTTGCATTTATCGTTTTTATGATTATGAAAAAAAATAGATTTAAAAATGGAGGACAGAAATGAAAAAATCAGTTTTAATTTCAATATTTATTGGGTTTTTTGTGTCGGGCTGCGTGTTATCAAATGCTCCTGTTACTGGGCGCACACAACTTATTTTGGTAGATGAAAAACAAGAAAGCGCGCTTGGCTTAAGCGAATCGGAAAATATCCTGAAAAACGCTACACTAAGTTCAAATAAGACTTTGACAGATAAAATCGTCAAAATCGGCGAGCGCATAGTTGCCGTGAGTGATGATGCCAAAAAATATAAGTGGAGTTTTTATCTTTTGGAAGATAAGAGCGTGAACGCTTTTGCGCTTCCGGGCGGCAAAGTCTTTTTTTATACGGGCATTTTGAAACTCATGGAAAACGACGACCAGATAGCGACTGTTATGGGACATGAGATAGCGCATGTATTAGCGCGACATGGAGCGGAGCGCATGAGTCAGCAGATGTTGAGTAATGTGGGCGCACAAGCGCTTTCGTCTGCGCTTGATATTCCCACAGAGTATCAAAACCTTTACGATACGGCTTACGGTGTGGCGAGCAATGTCGGAGTAATACTGCCATTTAGTAGAAAACATGAGAGTGAAGCCGATACTATCGGAGTTTATCTCATGCATAAAGCAGGATATAATCCAAATGAAGCGGTGAAATTTTGGCAGAAAATGGCTGCTGCATCAAGCGGAGCAACGCCTGAATTTTTGTCCACGCACCCTTCGGACGAGAAACGCATAAAAGATATATTGGAATATATCAAAACGCTGAAGTAACAAGCTTTATATGATTTGCGCCCATAGGTAAACATGCATGTATTGCATGTGAAAATGTACGCAAATCATGGACAGATGCAGGAATTGTATTGAAATTCTAAGTACACATACTCATTTTGTTTTGATGGGCGTTGAACCAAAACAAGTGTTGTATTGAAACGGGTAAACCCAGTTGTTGCCGTCCCAATGCGAGAGGGTTGAACCAAACAAGCATTCATTAAAACCTATGTGTTTACATACAAAATGCGCCGCGTTTTAATGTAGGATATTTCGAAGCAGTTGATGCAAATATAAAACCCCCGCTGTTTTTCGGCTTGGTATTATTGCAATTTTGCCTAACGCCAAGCACTTGTATAGGATTTATTTTCAACATACGGCTCAATTTTCGCCACAAGAGCGGAATGGCAAGCATTTGCATGAGGTCTTTTGATATTCTAAACTGCAGCAGTCTTCCTGCAAATTTTGCGCCGCTCTTGTTTTTGCATTTTTTAAATGCTTTGAGTTTGGCAGGCAAATTCGCACAGAACGCTTTTGCTTTAGCGCTTGCCTTTTTGCATCATCACGATATAAACATGCAAAGCGTCTATAGCTGATGGAGTGATGCCGCTTATCTCGCTTGCGGCAAACAGCGTGGGAGGGTTGAAGCGTTTGAGTTTTTCAGCCGCTTCGTTTCCAAGTCCGCTTACTTTTGTAAAATCAATATCAGCGGGGATTTTTACCTCAAGCATCTTGCGCATAGAGGCTATCTGCTCCTCTTGCTTTTGTATGTAATTTTTGTATTTGGCGAGAATTAATATCTGCTCTTTTGCTTCAGTGTCAAAATTCAGCAAAGACGGCAGCAATTTTTCCAGCTTTTCGACGGTAAAGCTTTTCCTTGCCGCTATTTTTTGATATGTCGTTTTGTCGTTTATGCCCTCCTCTTCCAAAGAAGCCAAAAACGCGATATTCTCTTTTGATGGGGTCAGGACATTTTTTTCCAAAAATTCCAACCCCTCGCGCATCTGCTCTTTTTTGCGGTACACTTTGGAATATGTGCGCTCATCTATCAAACCAAATTTGTATCCATACTCCATGAGTCTTATATCCGCGTTATCCTCGCGCAGCAAAAGTCTGTATTCGGCGCGCGAAGTGAACATTCTGTAAGGCTCTTTTGTACCTTTGGTTACAAGGTCGTCTATCATAACGCCGATATACGCTTCATCGCGGCGTAAAACAAACGGCTCTTTCTCATCAATGGACAAAACGGCGTTTATCCCAGCCATTAAGCCCTGTGCCGCCGCCTCCTCGTAGCCTGTCGTGCCGTTTATCTGTCCCGCGCAGTAAAGTCCTTTTATCTTTTTTGTCTCAAGCGTGTGTTTGATTTCCGTAGGCTCTGCGTAATCATACTCTATTGCATATCCGTAGCGTACGATTTTAGCCTCTTCAAGTCCATGTATCGTGTGCAAAAAATTTAACTGCACATCGGGCGGAAGCGAAGTTGAAAGTCCGTTTAGATAATACTCGCTCGCCTCTTTTGTCTGAGGTTCTACAAAAATATGATGACGTCCTTTGTCCGCAAAACGGTTTATCTTATCTTCAATGCTTGGGCAGTATCTTGGACCCACACCCTCTATTTGTCCTGTAAAAAGCGGCGCTCTGTGGAAATTGCCGCGTATCATCTCATGTGTTGCTTCATTTGTATATGTTATAAAACATGGAAGCTGAAAAGGATTGAAACTCTCTTTGTCTGTTCTGAAGCTCATGGGAAGCGGATGTTCATCGCCGCCTTGAATCTGCATTTTGCTAAAATCTATACTCTTTGCGTCTATTCTGGGGCATGTGCCGGTTTTCAGGCGACCCATTTTTAAACCAATCTCTCTTAAGCAGTCCGACAGACTGTATGAAGCAAACTCTCCTGTGCGTCCCGCCTGCTGTTTAAATTCGCCTACATGTATAAGTCCTCTTAAAAACGTGCCTGTTGTGATTATCACTTTTTTCGCGCTGTATCGGTTGCCAAGATGTGTGATTACACCCTCTACCGTTTCGTTTTTTGTTGTGATTTTATCGGCGATTTCCTGTGAAACATAGAGATTTTCAGCGCTTAGTATGAGATTTCTCATGAAGATTTTGTATCTGTCCATGTCTATTTGCGCTCTTGTACCGCGCACAGCATGACCCTTGGACTCATTTAACACGCGAAATTGTATCCCTGCAGCGTCCGTTGCAAGCGCCATGTGTCCACCAAGCGCGTCAAGCTCTTTAGTCAAATGTCCTTTGCCTAGTCCTCCTATGGCAGGATTGCAGCTTGCTGCGCCTATCTGCTCTGCAAGCATGGTAAGAAGCAGCGTTTTTTTGCCCATTTTGGCGCTTGCCAAAGAGGCTTCAATGCCAGCATGTCCGCCGCCTATAACGATAATATCATATTCCATCTGTTCCTCAACATTTTTAAAAGAAGACATTGTAGCATATTCTCAAGCTGCCTTTTGATATAATAACCATTTAAAGGAGAAAAATGTTTACAGGACTCATCAGAGAGTGCGCAGAAGTACTGTTTTATAAGGACAATATTTTAAGCTTAAAGGCAAAATACTGCCCAAATATTGGCGACAGCGTGTCCGTAAACGGCGCGTGTTTGACAGTCGTGGAAGTAAACGGCGGCAGTTTCAAAGCCGAACTTTCTCATGAGAGCAGAAAAATATTGGCAGCAGAAAATTTTAAAGGCTTCGTTCATATAGAACCTGCTATGATGCTTGGAAGCCGTATAGAAGGGCATTTATTGCAAGGGCACATAGACGCATGCGGCGAAATCGTCAAGATAGAAAAAGATGAAAATGCAATGGATTTTTTTATCAAAGCGCCCAAAGAAATTATGAAATTTCTCTCCCCAAAAGGAAGCGTTGCGATTGACGGCGTAAGCCTTACCGTGGGCGAAATAACGGGAGATATTTTTAAATTGACTATTATACCGCACACTTTTTCGCAGACGGTTTTTAATACTTACAAAATCCGCCGCAGGGTAAATATAGAAACGGATATGATAGCGCGCTATCTTTTTAACTTTATGCAAATCGGCAAAAAAGCGCCGACATGGAGCGATATAGACAGGATAACGGCGATTTATTGATGAAAGAGGTATTTTTAGATAAATCGTTTCAAGTCATTGTAAGCGACAAAACAGGCGGTGTAAGTACGGGTGTGTATGAGAGCCTGAATTTGGGACTTCATGTAGGCGATAATCTTTCGCATGTACAGAAAAATAGGGAGATTTTTGCTTCATATTTCGGCGCAAATACAAAAGATTTGTGCTTCATGGAACAGGTACACGGCGTTTTGGTTGTAAATGCAAAAAGAGGCGAAACGCCTAAAGCGGACGCATTGATAACCAACAAAAGAGATTTGGTTTTGTGTGTCATGAGTGCGGACTGCATGGGCGTTATATTGTACGACAATGACAAAAAAGCTGTTGCCGCCATACATGCAGGGCGCAAAGGAGCGTTTGCAAATATCGTAACAAATACCATCTTGGCTATGGAAAGGGAGTTTGGAAGCAAGAGGGAAAATATACACTCTTTTATCGGCGCTGGCATCAAATCATGCTGTTACGAGATAAAAGACGAAGTGTTAAAAGAGGCTCAAAAGAGCTTTTCGTGGGCGCTTCACGAGCGTTGGGGCAGGTGGTTTTTGAACCTGCCGTCAATCATCAAATCACAATTAATCACAAACGGCGTCAAAAAGATAATCTACGACGACACATGTACATGCTGTGATAAAAATTACTTTTCATACAGGCGCGACGGCGTTTGCGGACGTTTTGCAACGGGAGTAAAAATCCTCTAAATCACGTGTCAGCTAAAACTTTGCACGATATATCATAGAACGATTTTGGCTAAAACAGATGCTTCATGGTATGGTTATGCGATATTGATATTAGTATTTGAACAAAAAATCATTACTTTGTTCAAAACAAAATATTATTTAAGCTATATCACAATATACTTTCATTAAATTTAAGTCAAGGAGTTATGATGGATAGTGTACATAAAGGCTTCAAGTCTGTAAACGGTTACATTAGAGGTGTGGCAAAGATTATTTTGTTCTCATTGATTGCTTCGGTATGTTTTGTGCTTAGCGGCTGCGCGGAAATACCTCAGGCGTTATTGTCGCCGAAAAGCAGGACAGTAACTTCAACTATTTGTAAAGATTATGCAAAAAATGCCATTGTTGCCGAAGAGACTTGGGGAAATAAGGTTGTAACTGTAAGCGGTGTTTTTAACAACATTATTTTGCCGACCGCAGCAAACAAAAATTATAGACTTAATATGACAGAATATCAAATAACAGATGTGTATTATCATGCATTTGTTGATTTTGCTCCTACAAAAGCAAATGAGCAAGAGCTTAAAAAATTCAGAAAAGGAGATAGAATAACAGTTCAAGGGAACTTTAAAAAGCATGATTGCTATGCGCAAGTGCTTCTTTATGAAGGCAAGGATATATTTCTCGACAATGGCAAAATCATAAAATAGCCAAATATAAATCGCAAAGGCAGGCACTGGTGTGAAAGCAAATATAACTTTTCTATATTCAGGCGGTCGTAACTGCTCCTGTTGAGGGTGTGCGAAACTATTTTTGCTCTATAGCTGAGGCTATAGCGGCAAAATAAGCCAAACTATGTATTGCGTACATGCAAGCCGTGTGCGCAATACAATCCCTCCCGCATTTAGATTAATATGTGCTATTTTAACAATTTTTTTATTGAAGATATATTTCATAGATATGCAGTGTTCAAGTCGGAGCCAAGATAAAAAAATCCTCAATATTTGCATGTATATTTTATATGTTAGCGCCAATCTTTGAGTAATATCTGCTTGCGTCTGTTTTTGATAAAAATCATGCTGCGCTGTAAAATCAACCAAAATATCGCACAAAAACTAAAACTGTTTTACGCTTTCGTCATAAAGTTTTTTGTATTTTTGAAGCTGTTCTTTCATGTGGATTATCACGCTTTGAGGCGCGTAACGCAAAAGATGAACTATCTCCCTTAGCTCTTTTGACTGTTTGTAGTTGTAACTTGCTGCGTACTCCAAATCAAAACTGAAAAGCTCCTGCTCCTCTACGCCAAGCGCTTCGGCGATATACGGGATAAGTTCTATCTTTATCTCTCTTTTGCCGTACAGATAACCAAGTATAGTGTGAAAAGAGGGCGTTTCTCCCGTACGTTTTATCTTCGGCTCAAGCGCAGTGAGTTTATCCGCAAACTCTTTTTTGGATATGTTTTTTTCAGCTAAAATGTAATTTATCTTTTCCCAAACTTCCACAAAATATCCTTAATAGTCATTTTGAGTATAATTTAGTCATATTGTAAATATTACTTAAGGTCGTAATGGATATAATTTTGTCGTTATGGCTAAAATATATAGAGGATAATAATGAAAAATATTTTATTGTTGATTTTTTGTGTTGTTATTTTTGCAGGATGTTCTGTGTCTGGATATAATATCGCTAACCATAATGGTAAAATCTATTGGTTTCCTGATGATTGTCCATATTATACATATTATAATAATAATCCTGATGTGTTATATTGCATAAATGAAAATAGTGTAAAA
>JAISNG010000153.1 GCA_031276365.1 Campylobacteraceae bacterium
TATCTCTTTGTTCGGTATAAAATCGCTTAAATCGGTTGTATCTCTCAAATGAAAAGTGCCTTTTGGGATATTCTCCCGTTCAAAAAAATCACTAAGCGCTGGATAAAGCTGCACAGGACTTGCGGAAACATAATGATAAGCGTCCGCACGCAAATCCTTTATATACTTAAATATATTTTGTATGCCTTTAACACTCTTGTATTCGTTCAAAAAAGTATTTATGAGCAGAGCTTTTTTGTCAAGCACATTTGAGTCTTTTATCGTATCATCTATGTCAAATATGGCGGAAACCCCCTCATTTTTTGCATACAACGCAAAGCCTTTTGCCGTGTTTGATTTATATTTTGCGCCGCTGACTTCAAAATTAATCTCATGATTTAAAGGTTTTTTTACGCTAACAGTTATAGCGCTTTTGCCGTCTTTGGTTGTCGGCATTTTTACCAAACTGCCGTCTTCAAATTTGATAAAAAACTCTTTGCCGCCCTCGTAATCTATCCTAAAAAGCGCGCTTCTCTCGTATAACCTCTGTTTTTGGGCGTTGCTTACACTATCCAAATCTATCCCAAGTAAGGAGGCAAAAGCCGAAGTTGTTCCAAGTCGTCTCTCTTTTTCATACACATAAGCTCTCACCTCCGCTGCCGCCTTATTGTCAGCGTCATACGCAATGTTTGGGATAAACATCACATATTCGTCCGATTTTAACTCTGAAGATTCAATGAAAGCCAAAAGTGTCAGAAAAAGTATAATTTTTTTCATTTTTTACTCCAAAAACGGCTCATTTACGCCGTGATTTTTTTAAAATTCTATCTTTTGTGATGCCTCTTTAGGCACAAATACGCTAAAGCCTTTTATCTTGCTGATAAGGAGATTTTTATCATTCATGTAAGGCAGATTTTTGCCGATAAAAAGGTCTGAGATGATTGATTTTCCGATGAGAAATTTTTCGTTTTTTTCATTCGTAAGAGCCCAGATATTGTGTATGACAAGTGCGCGGCTGTTTTGTTCGCCGACATAGAGCATGATGTGTCCGGGCATGTAAACAAGCGTCATATATGGTACGCCAAACTCTTTTAATTGCTCCTCTTTTTGTGCGGCGCTCATATTTGAGATATCAAAATAGACAGCTGCATTTTTTTGAGAGAGTGAATTTCGCGGAAGCCAAATGCCAAAAAGCGAAAAAAAATCCTTAGTCATAGCCGAACAGTCTCTATTGTTATAAAGTCCGCCCCAGCCGTAGTTTTCTCCAAGCAGTTCATGTATGGCATTTTTGACGTTTGTTTCGTTAAACTCCAGAGGAAAGCGCGCGGCATACTCTTTTTTTATCGTTACATTTACTGCTTTGGCATTTTTGGAAGTATCTGAAGTTATGATAAAAGCTATGTAGTTTTCGTTACTGTTTTTTACAAGAGGCAATAGTGCGCCCATTTTCATATGGTGTGCAAAAAGCCCGTTTTCAAGATAAAGCGGCGCATTGTCTTTTGTGATGATGATTTTGTCGGCATTTTGTATTTTTTTTATCAGCGTTTCGTCTATGAGAGCTATTTCGCTTGTTTTAACCCAGCCTGCCGCGAACGCACTCTCAACAAACGCCCATGTAAGGTCTTTTGAGTAATGCGAAATCAACAGCGGCTGCATGATGCCAAGCAGAGAGCTTTGCATATAATCAAACGGATAACCGCTTTCTCCGTCTTTTCTCTTTATAAACAGCGGTTTATCTGTCGGCAGTACGCGAAGATGACTCTCAGTAACCGTAACAGCATAGTGCAAAATCGTTCCATGTGCGTCAAAATTTGCCTGCTCTTTTATGTTCAAAAGCGTCTCATTGCTCACATCAAGGCGGTTTTCTCCAGTAAAGTTATGCGTTCCGCTTAAAAGCGAAAGTCCCCATTCGGCTTCTTTCAGGCTGTTTCTAAGATGCTTGCTTTGCCACGGCGCAAACTGTTTTTTGAAATATACCTCTTGATATTTGCTCAAATCCTCTTTTTGTAAAACAGGCGCTAAGGGCAGTACGGAGACGTTTTGTTCGTATTGCAAAAGCACATTTATGTTTGGCTGTTTATTGCTGCAGCCGCTCAAAAAAAGCGTCATGAAAAATACGATAAACGCCGCCGTGTGCCTGTTAAAATGACGTAAAATCATCTGATAAATACTAAATATACCAACAGCCCGACTGCGCAAATCATCGCCGCCGCACAAAACAGAGCAGTCTCCAATGTGCTGTAAACATTATCAGCAGAAGTTTCTATCTGATTTACAGGTGTTTTTGGATTTTGCTGTTGATTTTTGGGTGTGGAATTTCTTTTTTTGTTTGTCATATTTGTGCCTTTAAATGAAATCTTTTGTGTATAATACCAAAAATTTACATGAGAATAAAGCATGAAAGAGCTAAAAATCGTAAAAGAGATATTAAAAAATGACCATCTGTTCCTCACGGGCGGCGGCGGAGTCGGCAAAAGTTACCTCACGGCAAAGCTGATAGAGGATTACAGAGCCGAAGAGAAACGCGTTGTAATACTCGGAAGTACAGGCATAAGCGCGGTTAATATAGGCGGACAGACGATACACAGCTTTTTTGCGTTCGGAATATGTCAAAATACGGAAGAACTTTTGCGCCACGATAGATACAACAAACAGCGTATAAAGGAGATAAACGGCATACTTTTAAACGCTGATTTGATTATCATTGACGAGATATCAATGGTCTCTGCCGCGCTCATGGAGATGATACGATACAGGCTTGAGAATGCAAAATTTAAAGGCTCTATAATGTTTGTCGGGGACTTTTTTCAACTTCCGCCGATAGAGAAAAACATAGGCAATGTTTCGCTTTTCGGCGATGAAGTTTACGCATTTGAAAGCAGTGCATGGAAAAACTACAATCCCAAAATCTTGGAGCTTACATGTTCAAAAAGAACAGGCGATACGGACTTTTTTGCGATATTAAATAAGATAAGAAAAGGCGAACTGAACAGTCAAATCATCGGTTTTTTGGAGAATCTTCGGCAAAACAGCGGCGTATTTGAGCAAAATCCTACGATACTTTTTGGGACAAATTATGAAGCAGACAGGACAAACAGGGCAAAACTTGAAGAGATAAATGAAAAACTTTATGTGATAAATGCAGATGAGACAATACATGAAAAAACTATAAATGTAAATAAGCTTCAATCTTGGCACAAGTCGCTAAATATTCCACTGAAACTTGAGTTAAAAATTGGTGCGAATGTGATATTTTGCGCAAATAAATGGGGAAAATATTTTAACGGCGAGCAGGGAATTATCAGAGATATCGGCGAAAGTTTCCTCATAGTTGAAAAAAACGACCGCTTGATAAAAGTAGAGCCGCATGAATACGTTTTATACGAAAATGTTTTGGACGGAAGCAAAACTCTCGCGACATTAAGGCAGTTTTCGCTGAAACTCTCATATGCGATAACCATTCACAAATCTCAAGGTATGAGCATAAAAAATCTTGTCTGCGATATCAACAATATCTTTGAAAGAAGCCAATTTTACGTTGCTATCAGCCGTGCTATGAGTGCAAAAGGTTTGTGCATAAGGTACTCAAGAAGCGATTTTGAAGCATATCTGAAAAAGTGCGTTTATGTAGATGAAAAAGTCAAGGATTTTTATAAAAACAGAGAGATTTTAACACTGAAAAATTAAATTTTTTATATGTTATTTTATATTTTTTTACATGTGTGATATGTTATACATTACTTTGTCTTGTAAATATTATGTGTTGAGATTTTTGCAAAAAACAGATATTTTTGCTTGCCTTACGATGATAGCTGACAATGAAAATAATCTATGTGCTTGCTTAAAAATAATCAAAATAGTTTATATGAATGACTTAAAGGCATTGCGTTTGTATGAGAAGGTTTTAAGCGCATAAAGTTTTGGCTTGTATGAAAGCCAAATATCACATTTTTTTCACAACAGGCAAATTAAAACGCTCAAAAATCCAAACCCTGCAAAACTTTTAATATTCTACAATATCATAATTCGGCGGGATATCTACCTTGAATGTCAATTTGTCTATGTTGATATTTAAAAGTGTATTGCGTAAAAGTATCTCTATTTGGTTGTCCAGCGCGTCTGTGTAGGATATTTTTGCGGGCATATTGTCTTGAAATGAAATCGTATAATTGATATCGCCAATGGCTGCTGTTATCGCTTTGTTAGTCTGTCTGTTAGCTTTCAAAGCTTCACCTAAAATCTGCGAAATATCTGGCATTTCGGCTACGCTTGTTTTGACAGCCTGCTCCAAATCAGGCTCTAAAATAATAACATCGTTATTGATAAAATATATCGTTTTTACTATCGGCGTTTTGTAATTCCATAGGGCAAAGTTATTTTCTCCCTCGTTCATTGCCTGAAAATTTCCGTTGTATTTTATCGTATCGTTTTCAACGCTTTTGATAGTCTGCGTGAAGTCGCTTGATATAGTTTTAAACGCGTTTTCATCGGCATTTAAAAACAGAACAAAAAAGGATAAAAACGCTAAAAAACGCATAAATGCTCCTTTGGGAATTGATAAAGGTAAATTATACCAAAAGTGTGTTAAAATCTCTACTTTATTCATAAATTAAGGTATATTCATGTTAAGTTTCTTGGGAAAGATTTTCGGTACGCAAAATGAGCGCAAAGTTAAAAAATACGCAAAACGCGTAGCCGCAATAAACGATTTGGAAAAAAAGTATCAAGCAATGAGCGATGATGCATTGAAAGCCGCGTTTGACACTTTTAAGGAGAGCATAAAGCTTGGTAAAAAGGGCATGGACGATGTGCTTAATGACGTTTTTGCCATAACAAGAGAGGCGAGCGTGCGAACCACAGGGCTTAGACATTTTGATGTTCAGCTCATCGGCGGATTTGTTCTACACGAGGGAAATATCGCGGAGATGAAAACAGGCGAGGGCAAAACGCTTGTTGCGACTTTGCCTGTGGTTTTGAACGCTATGGACGGCAAAGGCGTGCATATTGTTACTGTGAATGATTATCTTGCCAAACGCGATGCGGCGGACATGGGGAAAATCTATAACTTTTTGGGATTGAGTGTTGGAGTGATTCTCTCAGGCGTTTATGATGAAAAGGTAAAAAAAGAGCAGTATGACGCGGATATAACGTACGGCACAAATAATGAGTTTGGATTTGACTATCTGCGTGATAACATGAAATATTCGCTTGATGACAAAGTGCAAAGAGGACATAATTTTGTCATAGTTGACGAGGTGGATTCTATCCTTATAGACGAAGCCAGAACGCCGCTTATCATTTCCGGACGCGCTGGTAGAAAGCTTGAAAACTACCAGATATCTGACGGCGTTGCAAGAAAACTTGTACGAGATGAGGATTTTAGCGTTGATGAGAAAAACAGGGCTATTTTGATAACGGAAGCGGGTATCGCAAAGGCTGAAAAACTCTTTGGCGTTGATAATTTGTACAGCCTTGAAAATGCTATTTTATCGCACCTTTTAGACCAAGCTTTGAAGGCGCACTATCTTTTTGAAAAAGATGTGCATTATGTTGTAAGAGACGAAGAGATAGTCATCGTAGATGAGTTTACGGGAAGGCTCAGCGAGGGCAGACGCTTTAGCGAGGGACTTCATCAAGCGCTTGAGGCTAAAGAGCATGTAAGTATTCAAGACGAGTCCCAAACACTTGCGGATATAACATTTCAAAATTACTTTCGTTCATATAAAAAACTTGCGGGTATGACGGGAACAGCGCAGACAGAAGCGACGGAGTTTTCGCAGATTTACAAGCTTGATGTTATATCCATTCCTACAAATGTTCCAGTTGTCAGGCTTGATCACAATGATCTTATCTACAAAAGTGAATCTGAAAAGTTCAAAGCGGTTATTGACGATATAAAAGCTTCACACAAAAAAGGACAGCCAGTACTTGTCGGAACGGCGTCCATAGAGAAAAGTGAAATGCTGCACTCCATGCTTGAAAAAGCAAAAATCCCGCACTCAGTTTTAAATGCCAAAAATCACGAAAAAGAGGCGCAGATTATCGCTGAAGCAGGAGCCAAGGGAGCTGTTACCATCTCTACAAATATGGCAGGACGCGGCGTTGATATAAAGATAAATGACGAAGTAAAAGCTTTGGGCGGACTTTATATCATAGGCACGGAAAGACATGAGAGCCGCAGAATAGACAATCAATTACGCGGACGCGCAGGCAGACAGGGAGACCCTGGAAAAAGCAGATTTTATCTAAGTCTTGAGGATAATCTGCTAAGGATTTTCGGCTCTGAGAGGATAAAGGTCGTTATGGAGAGACTCGGCATAAAAGAGGGTGAAAGCATAGAGTCCAAAATGGTAACACGCGCCGTTGAAAATGCGCAGAAAAAGGTGGAGAGCATGCATTTTGAGGCAAGAAAACACCTTTTGGAGTATGACGATGTGGCGAATGAACAGCGAAAGACGATTTATAATTTCAGAAACGAACTGCTTGGAAATTCGCTTGACATGAAAAAGCGCATAGATGAGCTGAGAGCTGATTATACGCGTGATTTGATGTTTCGTATAGGCGCGATTGAGGGCGCTCCGAAAGAAGAGCATGATATAAAAAGACTTGTTGCAGCGTTGAAAGAGGAGATAAACTGCATATTTGACGAAGAGAGTTTAGTTGCGCTTGATAGCGATAAGCTTTATGAGACGGTATATACGCGCTTGGGAGATGATTATGAGAAGAAGATGTCCGTTGTGGATACAGCGCAAAGAGAACAGATAGAGAAGATTTTATCTCTGCAGGTACTTGATACTGCTTGGAGAGAGCATCTTTATCAGATGGATATACTAAAAACGGGCATAGGACTTCGCGGTTACAATCAGCGGGACCCTTTGACGGAGTACAAAAAAGAGAGTTACGGACTTTTTGTAGAGCTTGTCGGACGTATTAGAAGCGAGAGTTTTAAAATGCTTCAGCTTGTACAGTTAAGGGACAATAAAGCAGAAGAGGAGCAAAGAGCCGCGAGAATACTTCAAGAGATGGAAAACGCGGCTGACGATGTAAAGCTTAAACATGGAAACGAACAGTTAAGCGGCGCGGCAGTCCAAAAAAAGATAGCGCGAAATGACCTGTGTCCATGCGGAAGCGGCAAAAAATATAAATTTTGCTGCGGCAAAAGCGGACCAAAACGGGGATTACTGGCGTAAACATGAAGAGTGTGAGCCGATATCTTATTAAAAAATATCTGCGTTTTGACAAATCACAGCCGTTTATCGCCGTGAGTGCGATTTTGGCATTTGCGGGCGTTACGATAGGACTTATGGTATTGATGGTCGCGATGGCTATTATGAATGGCATGATGAAGGAGTTTGAGCATAAGCTTTTTGCTATGAACTATCCGATAACTATCATGTCCTATGGCGGTAAAAAAGTTGATAAGAGTGATTTGGATTTGCTGCAAGAGCGTTTTTCTGAGCTTAAATTCAGCCCGTATATCTTCTCGCAGGCTATGATAAAAAGGGGACAAAAATTTGAAGGCGGTATCATTTTCGGCGTTCATTTTGAAAATGAAAAGAGCGTAAACAGCGTTATTGCCGAAGCGTTAAGTGATAATCAAACTTTCAATGAATTTGATATCCTAATAGGACATGGGATAAAAGAGGAACTTTTACTAAGCGAAGGCGATAAGGTAACGATTGTCTTCATGCAAGTAGACCCAAGCGGACTTGCGCTAATGCCGAAAATGAAAAGTTTTGTATACAAAGCAGAGTTTACTTCGGGGCTTATAAATTACGATAAGGCATACATGTTTACGCCGCTTTCTGGACTTGCTAAAAGACTTGACTATAAAGAGGGCGAATATGACGGCATACATATCTATTCAAAAAATCCTATGAAAGATATAGAGGCCTTACGTGATACGCTTCCTGCGGGATTGGCGGCTGTCGGCTGGTGGCAGCAAAACGGCAATTTTTTCTCAGCGTTTGAGCTTGAAAAGAGGGCGTTATTTATCGTTTTAATGCTGATAATACTTGTCGCTTCACTGAATATCGTAAGCTCTTTGCTCATGACAGTTATGAACCGCCGCCAGGAGATAGCGCTTCTGCTCTCTTTGGGTGCAACTCCAAATGAGATAAAAAAGAGCTTTTTCGGAGTTGGTATGGTTATCGGCTGCGGCGGTATAATATTTGGCATTTTGCTCGGAAGCATAGCGCTGTTTTTGCTTGGCTCTTTTGATATAGTCAAACTTCCTGCCGATGTTTACGGCAGTTCAAAATTGCCTTTGGAACTTTCATTTGTTGATTTTGGTTTGACAATCATCGGCGCGCTTGTTATCGTCGCTCTGTCCTCATGGTATCCTGCGAAAAAAGCTACGGAAGTTGACATATTAAATACTCTGCGAAACGAATAAAATATAGAACACGATATTTTCTACAGAACGTCAAAATATACAAATATCAGCTATGATTGTTTGGAAAAGTGAAAATGCTTCAATGACTATAGAGAACATCAAGCCTGAAGATATACAACCAATTTTTTTTAAAATTATGGAATCTGTTATTAAAAATGAATGTGCAAAAATGATGGTCGATGAGATATTGGAAAACCGTATAAAACTAGCTCATAATCTTTTAACTATATTAAAAGAGATAGCCGACACTTGGGGTTTAAAAATATCTTCTGTGAATATTTCTAATTTAGTAGTGTCTAATGATAAGTTTATGCACAATATGGCATTGCCTAAAGAGATTGAAATTTAACGAAAGGCTTCATTGGCAGAGATAGAAAAAAGTTTAACAATTGAACTGAAAAATATAGAAAAGACAATAGAAAGTCAACTCGCTGGTTTAGTCGGAGAAAATAATTGGTGAAGAGAAAAAACGCGTTGCAAGCGCACTTGAAATTGCAGAAAAAGAGCGTGTTTTTAAATTATTGGAAAAAGATACTGAAACTGAGCAATTAAATGCTAAGGTTGCAGAAATTAAAGTCAATATTGCCGTCAAAATTGAATCCAATCGCATGAACGCTATTTTTACAGCCGAATCTGATAGATTGGAAAAAAGAAATTGCACTCTCGCAAAATATACACCCAATGCATTGCAATATGAATTAATAAATAGCCTTCCTGAAATATATAAAAATTTAAAATATATAATTTGACATTGTTTCATAGTGAAAATAGTGGACATTTAAATGAATAAATAAAGTAGGCCATCTATTTAGTTCTTTAGTATCGGGATTGAGTAAAAATATATCGACAATTGACGATAGTGAAAAAATAAAGATAATGAGATAAATACTATGGATGGAAAAGGATAAAATAATGAAGACAATCAATAATAAAAATTCATTTTTAAGGAGACAATATGTCAAACAATTTAAAAGTTGATGCCGAGTTTGTAAAGCATCCGACACAAGAAGGAGTGTTCATAAAACACTTTTACGGCAAAGAGGACGGCGCATGTATCAACAATCTGGAAGTAAATATAGTTCCATGTTTTCAGATTGCGCCGCATATTCATTAGAACAGCTCCGAGTTTTTTATGTCGTAAGCGGCAGCGGGGAATTTTTGGACGATACCAAGTGGAAGTCTATAAAAGCTGGAGATGCTTTTAAAGCCCTGCAAGGCATAACGCATGCCAGCAAAAATACGGGAACGAAAACACTAGTACTGTTCTCTACATTTTCTCCCGCAACAAGATAACATTGATAAAGCTTATGAAAACAGTGATAGTGATTTAAAAATTTGTTTGTATTGCGCAACAAGATAACATTGATAAAACTTATGGAGCCTTGGGTTGCATGAGTTTCTTATCCGCGGTAAAAAGTGTTAACGACTTATTGCGCTATTGGTAAAGAGTCTCCAAGTTTTCAAAACTAAATACATTTTCGCCGCTTTGGTGATGATATGTGAAGTTGATTTTGTGAGCTTTGAGGATATTATCTACAATGTAAAGTCCAAGACCGAAACCTTTGATTTTATTGCTGCCCTGTGTAAACGGCGATAGATAATATTCAAACTCTTTTTCAAGCGGCTTTCCTGTACTAATAAATCTTATATTCTTGTCGTTTATGGCTATCGTTACGCTTTTATTTGTTGAATATTTCAGCGCATTATCTATCATATTTTTGACAGCTAAAGAGAAAAGCTTAAAATCAACATTCAAATGCAAATCCCTGCCGATGTTAAAATATATATTGTCCCGCTCTATCATCGCCAAGTCAATCGCTTCGTCAAATATATCTATAAGCCTGTAAGTGCCTATATTTGTCAGTTCCATGCCCGAAGTTATACTCTCAATAGACGCAAATTCGTTTATCATCGTTTCAAGCCGCTCAAAGATGGAGATGAGCCTGTGTTTTTGCTTTTCATCCCGCGTCATTTCGGCGATTATACGCCCTTTTGTTATTGGAGTTTTAAGCTCATGCATGATATTTCGCAAAAAAAGCTGGCGTGAATGGTTTAGTTTTTTAATGTGATTTACTGATGCGTAAAAGGCGTTGGAAACTTCGGAGATTTCATCTGTTCCGCTTTGCATTTTCGGCGTTTCAAGACTGCCTTCGGCAAATTTATCTATCTGTTGTTTTAACTTTTTTAAAGGACGTATTTTCCTAATAACTAAAATATACGTGAAAGCGACGATAAACAAAACAAGTCCGAAAATACCTCTCATAATGTAATATCTATACGGCTGAAATTCACTGTCTTTCAAGAGCATGTTCGTATCGCCGTGAACTATATTGAGGTAATTATTTTTTTCGTATGAGATGATAGCGCTTTCGCCTATCTTTTTTTGCTCCTTGTCAAGTATCTCTCCATGCGTTAAAATATGGCTTTTCAACACCTCATCGGTCATCTCTTCCATTTTATAATCTTTTATCTGTTCTTGCATCTGTTCTGCGGTGATAAAGTTATTTAGGTGAAAAAGTGTTGCTCCCGCTATGACGGAGTATTTGAAATTAAGCTCTTCGGTGTAATTCTCCTTGTCATGCTGTATAAGATACAAAAATGCCAGCGTAACGCTCACTGCGGAGATGCAAAAGATAAACGTTATCGTGTAGAGAATGGATGATTTGAAATTTATCATTTAATATATTTGTAACCTATACCTCTTACGGCATGTATATAACGCGGGGATTTTGTGTCTTCGCCGAGTTTGTGTCTTATCCTGCCGACTATGACGTCTATGCTTTTATTTGCGCTCTCTTCGTTTATTGCTTCGCAGTTGTATATAAGCTCTTCGCGCGACACGACTCCGCCCTCTTTTTTGATGAGGTAAGAGAGTATTTCGTACTCTGCGGCAGTTAAGATAAGTTCGCTGTTTTTAAATGTTATGATACGCTTGTCATTATCTACTGCCAAATCCCCCTTGATTTTCTCTGTGGGCGATTCGTTTTGAAGTCCCTGCCTTCTTAAATGGCTTTTGATTCTTGCCTGCAGTTCCATGGGATTGTAAGGTTTTGGCAGATAGTCATCTGCGCCGTTTTCAAGCGCGGTAACTTTGTCGGTTATGTCATGTCTTGCCGAAGAGATGATGATAGGGATATTGTGCCGTTTGCGTATCTCCTTGCACATTTCAAGTCCGTCGAGTCCGGGCAGAGTCAAATCCAAAATAAGCAGGTCAAACTTCCCTATATCAAGTGTAGAGAGTCCTATAAAAGGGTCTTCTATGGTAGTAATCTTCATGTCAAACTGCTCTAAATATTCGGTCAATATCTCAGCAAGTTCCGTATCGTCTTCTATCATCAGTATATTTATCATGTAAAGTCCAAAAAAGTTATTTTTTTATTATAGCGTAAAAGGAAGGGTTTCCCCCTCCTCAAATTTACTGTATCACAATAACGGCTATACCGTTTCGTCTTTGCAGATAGACGGCTTTTTTACCTTTGTTTTTGTTTAGTGCGGCTTTTAATTCGTCTATTGACGCAACAGGCGTTTCTCCTATTTGTATGATGACATCGCCGACTTTAAATCCTGCCTTTGCGGCTTTGGAATTCTCCTTGACATTTGTTACAAGCACGCCTTTGGTATTTTTTGGGAGATTGTATTTTGAGGCGTTCGTGATATTTTCAAGCGTAAGCCCGTCTATGATATCGTTATTTGTCTCACTGTTTACCGCTGTGTCGCTTTCTATTTTGTGGAGTTTGACGTTTACCGTGTATATTTTGTTGCTTCGTTCGTATGTTATGGAGATTTTCTCATTTGGACTTAGAGAGCCGATAAGGTTCATGAGTTCATTTGCATTTTTGATTTTCGTGTCATTTACCTTGATAATCAAATCGCCTCTTTTAATCTTTGCGATATCCGCCGCTGATTTTTCCGCTACATCTTTTATAAGCGCACCCTCTTTATTTGTGTAAAGTTCTTTCAGTTCGCTTGTCAAATCATCTATGGTAACGCCAAGATAACCTCTTTCTATCTTACCTTTGGATACAAGAGATGAGGCAATTTTTTTGACCATATTTGAGGGTATGGCAAAACCGATGCCGTTATTGTCTCCGCTTCGCGAAATTATGGCGCGGTTGATGCCGATAAGCGCGCCGCGGCTGTCTATCAATGCTCCGCCTGAATTACCAGGATTTATTGAAGCGTCGGTCTGGATAAAGTTTTCATATTCGTTTATGCCTATGCGGTTTTTATTGAGGGCAGAGATAATGCCCTGCGTGATGGTGCTTCCTATGCCAAACGGATTTCCGAGCGCAAATACAACGTCTCCTTCTTGAAGATTGTCCGAATTGGCAAAAGGTATCGTCTGGAGGTTTTTCTCATCTATCTTGATGACTGCTAAGTCTGTTTTTGAATCAAGCCCGATGATTTTTGCCTTGTACTCCTTGTCGCTGTCGGAGAGCGTTACAACTATCTCTTCCGCGCCGTTTACAACGTGGTTATTTGTAACGATATAACCGTCTTCTGAAATGATAACGCCCGAACCCAAAGAGGTTGATTGCCTCTGCTGCGGAGCGGAAAATGGGGAGTTTTTAAAAAATTCCTGAAAAAATGGGTCGTTGAACATGAAATCAAGCTGAGTGTTCACGTTTACCGTAGAAGTAGTAGCGATATTAACAACGCTTTTTTTGGCGTTTTTGACACAATCATGATATGAGAGGATAACGCTTTCATTTGCGGGCGTTGTTCTTTGTGTGATATTTGGCGCTTCAGCTATATTTATGCTTGCAGCGCAAAGCCACATGTAAGCAAAACAGAAAAAAAGTAGAATTTTTTTCATTAATTCTCCTTAATAGTGATTTTTTTAGAGCAAAAATTATAAAACATAATAGGTAAACATGTGGTTAATGCATCATTCAAAAGCCAAAGTTGATTGACATAGACTAAAGATTTATGCTACAATCGCTATAAATATTTTACGCACTTTTTGAGTATAAAAATTAAGGAGAAAAAAGAGTGAGCAAGAGTCTATACGAAACTCTGGGAGTCAGTCAAGGCGCGTCTGCCGAAGAGATAAAAAAGGCTTACAGAAGACTTGCGAGAAAGTATCACCCCGACATAAACAAGGAAACTGGCGCGGAAGATAAATTTAAAGAGATAAACGCAGCTTACGAGATATTGAGCGACGAGAAAAAGCGAAAACAGTATGACATGCACGGCGACAATATGTTTGGCGGTCAAAATTTCCATGATTTTGCAAATTCGCAGGAAGGCGCAGACCTCAATGATATTTTGAGAAATATTTTTGGAGGGGGTTTTGGCGGCGGATTTGGAGGAGGATTCGGCAGTTTTGGAGGATTTGGCGGTGCGCAGACTCAAGAACTTGACGTCAATGCAAAAATAACCATACCTTTTGAAACGGCGATTTTGGGCGGCAAACACAAACTCTCATACAACAGCGAAACATTTGACATTAAAATCCCCGCAGGCATAAATCAAAATGAAAAAATGAGGATAAAAGGCAAAGGGCGTGCATTTCAAGGACAAAGAGGAGATCTATTTTTGACGGTAGAAATCGCTCCGAACCAAATCTACAAAAGAGACGGCATAAATCTGGAGAGAAGTTTTGATGTTCCGCTCAAAACCGCGCTTTTTGGCGGTAAGGTCAAGATACCGACGCTTGAAAAAGAGGTTACTATGAAGATAGCGCAGGATACAAAACAGGGGCAGAAAT
Source organism: Campylobacteraceae bacterium (assembly GCA_031276365.1). GTDB lineage: Bacteria > Campylobacterota > Campylobacteria > Campylobacterales > Campylobacteraceae > JAIRKW01. The sequence goes on from JAISNG010000153.1 coordinate 14,085, forward strand.
TTCGCCTCAAGGGTTATGGCGTAACAGACCGTAAAAGCGGACAAAAGGGCGATATGTATGTATTGGCAAATGTGATACTGCCAAAAGTTGATACTTTAAGCTCAAAACTGAAAGAGTTGATAAAAAATGAACTGACGGGAGACAGCGATGCATGATTATAAAGAACCTGTTTATCTGATAAGCGTTGTGGCAAAAGTCTTGGAAATTCACCCGCAGACATTAAGACAATACGAAAGGGAAGGGCTTATAATCCCGTCGCGCACAGACGGAAAGATGAGGCTTTATTCGCAGATGGATATAGACAGGATAAAACTTATCTTGCGGCTTACGCGCGAACTTGGCGTGAATTTAGCTGGAGTTGATGTAGTTTTGCAGTTAAAAGAGAAGATGGATGAACTTGAAAATACGATAGATGAACTTAGAGTTGAACTCTCCAATGCAACGCAAAAAGGCAGCAGCATTGCCCCAAATAAAAATCTCGTCAAACGCAAAAAGACTTATGACGTGATAATTTTTGGGGAGTAAGTGTAGATGGATGACTTAACATTTTCACAAAGATATGGATATGAGCCGGCTAAAAAGATTTTACAAACTAACAGCATTGATGCTGAGCTCAAAAATAGACTGTGGAATGTTTTTAGCATAGAAATATTTAATAAACTTCAAAATGATGATATTTTTGCTTCTGAAAAAAGCAAACTTTTATCGGATTTTTGCAACAATCTTTGGCATAATTTTTATAAAAAAGACATTGACAATATACCTTATTATAGGTCTGATTGTAAAAAGATAATTTCTAAGCATTTTTTTGAAAGTAAATGGAACAAAGTATATAATTTTTTAGAGTTTTTAGTTACATTGAATATAAACAGTGATATTTTTATCAAGGAGGTCAATAAAGTTTTGGAAGAAGAGAATTTTGCTTTTAGATTTATTGGCAAATCCATAGCGCCAATTTCTAATGGAATAGAGATTGAAGAGATAGAAGATGTTTTGAAAAAAACAAAATCTTTTACGGCTTTTAAAGGTGCAAATGAGCATTTGACAACTGCGCTGGAGAGATTTTCAGATAAGTCAAAACCTGATTATAGAAATTGCATCAAAGAGGCTATATCAGCAGTTGAAGCAATTTGCAAACATTTTACCAAAGAAGATACACTTGGTGTTGCTTTGAAAAAATTAGAATCAAAAGGTTTGGTAATAAATCCTGTATTAAAACAAGGATTTGAAAAAATATACGGATATACAAACGGCAAAGATGGCATACGTCATGCATTATTAGAAGATGGCGTGATACCTGATTTTAATGATGCCAAATTCATGCTTGTAGCTTGCAGTGCTTTTGTGAATTATTTAATCGCAAAGAGCGGCGAAATCATCAAATAATAATTTTAATATCAGAAATAAAAAAATTATTTTAAATCACTTTGGAATTTGTAATTTACTTTTTGGTGTGCATTATGCAAAATTTGCGCCGCTCCTCTGTCAAAATAAAAATATCTCTTATTCTGTCGTTCCTGTATCCCTCTTCCCGCGACCGAACGTAAGTGAGCGCATATCGTAAGGGCAAGTGGGAATCCAAAAGAACCTTTGCAAATAGGTAATGTGTTCATGGAAGTAATTTATGTTCTGAAGTTTGTCTTTTTATTTTTTTATGATTTAATTTTTGTCATATCATATAATGAAATTTGGATTCCCGCCTGCGCGGGAATGACAGAATTGGTCGCAGGAATGTGAAAGATGGGTTGGGAATAATGAAAAAATGCGAATGCCTAAATTTCTCATGATGACGACTGATGCTGTATTGTTCGTGTGGGTATGATGTAGGAGAAATGCCTGTATTTATCATGATAATCCTTGCATAAAAGGCAAACAAACGTGTTGGTATGACAGAAGAGGTTGCCATTTTGTATGAAATGCTTTCTGTGTTTTTTGGCTTACATAATATATAGAGATGTTTTTGTCTTTTTCG
>JAISNG010000035.1 GCA_031276365.1 Campylobacteraceae bacterium
AATTTTAAAGTGTTTACACAAGAGGTATAATGAATAAGCGCGCGGAATTTATAGCGGATTTGCTGAGAGAGAAAAAGGCGGACGACGTTCAGATTTTTGATATGAACGGCACGGATTATTTTGTTGAGTATGTGGTTGTAGCTACGACTATGGGCGAAAGACATGCGCTTAGCTTACTTGATTTTTTAAAAACAGAACTTAAGAAACAAGATGAGCATGTGCTGAATATTGAAGCGAGCAGCGAGTGGATAGTGATAGATTTGGGCGATATTTTGATACATCTTTTGACGCCTGAATTTAGAGTTAAATATAATCTTGAAGAGTTTTTGACAAAAAGAGAAAGTATTAAAAATATTTAAAAGCGAGGATTTATGGAGAACAAAGAACTGTTTTTTGCTCTTTTAAACACGCCTTCAATTACTCCAAATGATGGAGGATTGCTGGCTTTTATAGAGGATTATCTGCCCGATTTTACAGCAAAAAGAATAGACATTGAGGGCATAAAAAATCTCTTTTTATATAAGAAGTTCGGCGAGGGAATACATCTGTGTTTTGCAGGACATGTAGATGTAGTGCCTCCGGGCGAGGGTTGGGAGAGCGACCCGTTTGAGCCTTTTGAAAAGGACAATTTTGTTTATGCAAGAGGCGCGCAGGATATGAAAAGCGGCGTTTGCGCGATTTTGCAAGTTTGCAAGAGTGTTAAGCATTTTAATGGCACTTTGTCTGTTTTGCTGACAAGCGATGAAGAGGGCGAGGCAAAAAACGGGACAATAAAAGTACTGGAATTTTTGAAAAGCGAGAATTTTCTGCCTGACTTTGCTATCGTAGTAGAGCCTACATGTGTTAAAAATTTCGGCGATACGATAAAGATAGGAAGACGCGGCTCAATTAACGGGAAGATTGAAGTAAGAGGTGTTCAAGGACATGTTGCTTATCCTCAAAATACGAAAAATCCAATTCATCAAGTAGCAAATTTACTGCCGAAAATCGCAGAACATAGATTTGACAAAGGAGATGATATTTTTGAGCCAAGTACGCTTGTTATTACAAGCATCAAAGCAGGCGAGGGCGTAACAAATGTAACGCCAAAAACACTTACCATCATGTTTAACATCAGAAATTCGCCTCTTGTCAAAATAGAAGATGTGGAGCGTTATCTAAGGTCAAATTTCGGTCTTTTGTACATGTTAAATAATCAGGGCAAGGATAAATTGGATTTTGATTTGGAGCTGAAAGAGTCTGCCAAACCTTTCATGACGGACAAAAGTTCTATTTTGATAGCGCATTTGGCAAGGTCTATTGAAGAGATAACGGGATTTGTTCCGGAAATAAGCGCCGCAGGCGGCACGAGCGATGCGCGGTTTTTTGCAGAGTTTGGCGTAAGCGTAGCGGAATTTGGCGTCTTAAACGATACGATACATGCGGCAAATGAAAGATGCCATTTGACTCATTTGTATGATTTGATTAAAGTTTACAGTACGCTTTTGGCAAAATTTTAAAAAGGTAGGTTTTATGAAAACATTATCTACAAAAAGCGCTCCTGAAGCGATAGGACCGTACTCGCAAGCCGTAAATGTAAACGGCTTTGTCTTCACATCAGGACAAATCGCGCTAACAAGCGATGGGAAATTTTTAGATGAAGATATAAAGGTTCAAACCGAACAGGTATTGCAAAATCTATCCGAAATTTTAAAAAGCGGCAGCAGTTCGCTTGAAAAAGTCGTAAAAACCACCATTTTTTTGACGGATATTAACGATTTTGCGACAGTAAATGAAATATACGCCAAAGCATTCGGCGAGCACAAACCTGCGCGCAGTACGGTATGCGTAAAGTCTCTGCCAAAAAATGCCAAAGTTGAGATAGAAGCCATAGCCGTTATCTAAAAAATTGTCATTAAACCGTTAAAATTTTACAAATAATGAAAATTTTACGGTTATCTTGTTGTTTTTAAGTAACTGCGGCGGCAAAAAAAGCTTATCAACGCAACGATAACTGTGAATACGGAAAAATTCTGCGATTGTTTTTTACGATGATGGCGCAAACATTACGCTTTCAGATTTAAAAGGCGCGCGACTATGGCGTCTGGAATAAAATATGCAAGAAGCGAGTATGAATACAGCGAATGGCACGGAGAGAGCTTAGAAAAAGGAAATGAAACCATTCTTAAAGCAAAAATAGTCTAATCAAGAGGTAAAAAAGTGTTTGTCATACTAAAAATGGGTGATACTATGCGCCAATGTGCGCAAAAATACGGCGACTTTGAGCATTGGACGATAAAAGCCGCAGGGCTAAATAGCGATGGATTTAAAGTTATAGACGCAAAAAAAGATGAGTTTCCAACTTTTGAAAATATACACGGGATAATCATTACAGGCTCTCACGATATGGTTACAGACAGGCTTGAATGGATGGAAAAATCCTCAAAATGGCTTAAAGATGCGGATAAAAATGATATACCTATTTTTGGCGTATGTTTTGGGCATCAGCTTTTGGCTCAAACCTTTGGCGGAGTTGTGGCAAATCATCCCGAAGGTCCCGAAATAGGTACGATAAGCATAAATCTAACCGACGAAGCGCTCAATGACCCTATTTTTAAGGATTTGCCTCAAATATTTTTGGCGCACGCAACACACACTCAATCTGTATTGAAATTGCCCAAAAACGCCGTACTTTTGGCGTCAAACTGTTACGAAGGTTGTCATGCTTTCAGAATCGGTAAATCTGTTTGGGGCGTTCAATTTCACCCAGAACATGATGAAAATATCATAAAAGAGTATGTCAATGCACAATCGAAAAATATAAAAAATCTTCCGATGGTTTTGCACGGTATTTGTCAAACGCCCTATGCAAACAGTATATTGAAAAAATTTGTAGATTTTTGTGTTGTGTGAGTTACTAAAACTCACACAAAACCAATTTTAATATGTTTTACAAAAACAGGAAAATGGATATAAGCTAATATTTACGCAAAAAATGCTTAAATGTTAAATTATTTTTTTGAAAAATATATCAAGTTGCATATATAATAAAGGATAAAAGATGGCTGAAAAACATTATGATGTTGTTATTGTGGGCGGAGGTATTTCTGGTTCGGCGCTGTTTTATACGCTTGCAAAATACTCAAACATAAAATCTATCGCGCTTCTCGAAAAATATGACGATTTAGCAACTCTCAGTTCAAACGGACGCGGCAATTCGCAGACAATCCACATAGGCGATATTGAGACAAACTATACGCTTGCTAAGGCAACACAGGTAAAACGCACGGCAAATATGGTAAAGCGTTATTGTCTTCAATATGGATATGAAAATAAACTCATGTTTGCCCACCAAAAAATGGCTGTAGGCATTGGCGATGCTGAAGTGGAGTATATGAAAAAAAGATATGAGGAGTTTAAGGAGCTGTTCCCGTATCTTGAAGTTTATGATAAGGAAAAGTTAAAAGAGATTGAGCCAAATATCGTATTTGACGAAAATGGCAAAGAGAGAGCTGAAGATATCGTGGGTGTTGGCGTTTTAGACCAATACTCTACCGTTGATTACGGAGCGATGACAAAAACTCTTGCGCAAAACGCGCAAAAAGAGAAAAAAAAACAACTTGACATATTTTTCAATTCGCAGGTTGTAAATATCAAACAGCTTGGCAGCGAACATGTATTGATGACAAAAAACGGCGATGTATTTACGGCGGATTTTGTAGTAGTAGATGCGGGCGGACACTCTTTGTATCTTGCGCACTCTATGGGACATGGGAAAAACTTCGGTTGCCTTCCGATAGCTGGAAGTTACTACACGACAAAAGGGCATTTTCTAAAAGGCAAAGTATATATGGTGCAAAATCCCAAACTCCCGTTTGCCGCGTTGCATGGAGACCCTGATGTGCTTTTGGATATGGCTACTAGATTTGGTCCGACAGCTCTTGCGCTTCCGCTGCTTGAGAGATTTCATGGGCTTTCAACTGTACCTGATTTTTTCAGAACGCTGAATTTGGACGGTAAAATCATCAGAATTCTTTTTAACCTCTTTAAAGACAGAGATATTAGAAACTACATTTTACGCAATTTTGTCTATGAGATACCGTTTTTGAATAAACGCGCATTTTTGAAAGATATAAAACGCCTCGTGCCGTCATTGAAACTTGAAGATATCACATATGCCAAAGGCTTTGGCGGCGTAAGACCACAGGTTTTAAATAAAACCGAACTCAAACTGATGCTTGGCGAAGCGAGTATAAATCCAGGCACCGGAATAATCTTCAATATGACTCCAAGTCCGGGGGCTACAAGCTGCCTTGGAAATGCCGAAAGAGACGCAAAACTCGTCTGCGAACACTTAAAAGCCGACTTCAATCACAAATCATTTCTTGCTGATTTGGTGAACTAACTTACGACATATCCGTTTAGGTCGGATATGTCGATTTATAAAAGTAGAAATTTAATCATGAGTCTAGACGTTCATGGCATGGAATGCCGCAAGAACAGATATACAACAGTAGAAATTTAATCATGAGTATAGACAACTTTATCCATTGTCCCGCGAGCCGTAAATCTACAACAGTAGAAATTTGATTATGAGTCTAGACTCGGGGTTATATTCGGGCTTTTAGCCTAATCTACAACAGTAGAAATTTGATTATGAGTCTAGACTTGAAGCAGATTTAAATACGGTAGACACATCTACAACAGTAGAAATTTGATTATGAGTCTAGACATGTTTACGACTATAAAAATATAAAGGAATCTACAACAGTAGAAATTTGATTATGAGTCTAGACGCTTGGTTCTAAAGGGCTATTTGGTTTATCTACAACAGTAGAAATTTGATTATGAGTCTAGACATTAGCCTATTATAGCACTGTTCGCAATAATCTACAACAGTAGAAATTTAATCATGAGTCTAGACTGGTTACATTCTAATTTGAGTTCTTATATCTACAACAGTAGAAATTTAATCATGAGTCTAGACGTTTGAAAGAAATGTGTTTTGCAAAATAATCTACAACAGTAGAAATTTAATCATGAGTCTAGACACTTTTCGCTGTCTGTCAAATTTGCATCTTATCTACAACAGTAGAAATTTAATCATGAGTCTAGACAGTGCCAACCTACCAAGACCAAACACTCTATCTACAACAGTAGAAATTTAATC
>JAISNG010000047.1 GCA_031276365.1 Campylobacteraceae bacterium
TAATTTTAAACGATGAACCAAAAACTTTGACGCTTGTTCAAGAACTCTCAAACGTAACGCTCACAAAAAAAATCGTATTTACGAAGGAGAGCGGATATGATGTTGAGATATCTCTTTCCACTTCGAAAGAGTATTTTATCTCAACAGGTTTTCGCCCGAACGTTTTGGCTGACGCATATACGTTTCATGGTGTGATTGTGAAAAAAAATGACGGTTCAATAGAGACGATAGAAGACGGCGATATCAACAAAGCCGTAACATTCTCCAAAGCCCCTTTTGTTGCTGCATCCGACAGATACTATACTACGCTGTTGTCAAATTTTGATGAGAATTTAAATATCATAATAAGCCCCGATAAAGATGAAAATCCAAATGTTTTCATAGAAGGCAAGGAAAATCTAAAACTCAAAGGTTACGTTGGACCAAAGTCAAAAGTTAATATACATGCAGTGGATAAAAGGCTTGATGATGTTATAGAGTATGGATTTTTTACATGGATATCAAAGCCGATATTTTCGCTTTTGTATTTTATTAACTCAAAAGTCGGCAACTGGGGATGGTCTATAGTCATCATAACGATTCTTATCAGACTTGTGCTTTATCCGCTTACATACCGCGGAATGGTCTCCATGAACAAACTCAAAGAACTTGCTCCTAAAATAAAAGAGCTTCAGGAAATATACAAAAACGACAAGCAGAAATTAAACATACATGTTATGGATTTGTATAAAAAGCACGGCGCAAACCCCATGGGCGGATGTCTGCCGATACTTATACAAATACCGATATTTTTCGCGATTTACAGAGTTTTGTCAAATACGGTTGAACTCAAAAATGCCGAGTGGATTTTATGGGTGAAAGATTTGGCGGTGATGGACCCGTATTATATCCTGCCAATCGCCATGGGACTTACGATGTTTTTACAGCAAAAGATTACACCGACAAGTTTTGCAGACCCGATGCAAGAGAAGATTATGAAATTTTTGCCGCTTATTTTTACCATGTTTTTCTTGTGGTTTCCGGCAGGTCTTACGCTTTATTGGTTCGTTAATAATCTTTTTTCAATTTTTCAGCAGATGTATGTCAATAGGCATTTCAAACGACTAAAAGAGAAAGAAAAGGCACACTCATGAGAGTAGAAGCAGATACGTTAGAAGAAGCATATTCGAAAGCGGCAAAAGAGTTGTCATGTTCTGTAACAGAGCTTGACTTGCAGGTTTTACAGTATCCGAAAAAAGGATTTTTAGGTATCGGGAAAAAGAGTGCTATTGTTGAAGTTAAACAAAAAGATAGTTTTAACGGCAGAAAATATGAAAAGAATTTTCGCAATAAAAACAAAAACGAGCGTTTTGGAAGCTATAAAAAGTTTGATAAAGCCGATAAAAAGGAGCATGAAAAAGATATAAATATTCGCGAAAACAGACATGAAGAGCCGCAAAAAGCTGTGAAGAACCAAAAAGACGAATCCATTTCGGCGGGCGTTAAAAAAGCCGCTCCTTTTGAGATAAGCACGCTTTTTGATGAAAAATTTCATAAAGAAAAAACAGACCCGAATAGCGTTGTTTATGAAGTGCGCGAAAAGATAAATCTGCTTTTGTCAAATCTATGCTTTGAAATTAGCAGCATAAAAGTCTCCGTTTACGACGACGAGACTTTGTTTATAGAGATTGACGGTCCAGATGCCGCGCTTTTGATAGGAAAAGAGGGGTGCAGATACAAGGCGCTTTCGTACCTTTTTTACAGCTGGATAAATATCAGATACTCTCTTGGCATAAGACTTGAAATAGCAGAGTTTTTGAAAAATCAGGAAGAGGCGATGGGGCGTTATTTGGAGCCGATTATCGAGCGCATACGCACTCAAGGCAGAGGACAAACAAAAATACTTGACGGCGTGCTTATAAAAATCGCGCTTGAGAGGCTTCGCGGTGATTTTCCAGATAAATATGTCGGCATCAAAAACGGTAAAGACGGCGGAAGATTTATCGTGGTAAATGATTTTAACAGGAAAAACGCATAGACACAATAGCCGCTATTGCAACCGCTCATGGAGCAGGCTCTATAGCGGTTGTAAGAGTAAGCGGGGCAAGGGCTTATGAGATAGCCCTTTTGCTCTCGCACAAACCTTTTCTTACTCCAAGACACGCCGCGCTCTCATCGATATATGATGAGAAAAATGAACTCATTGACGAAATCATCATTATCTATTTTAAAGCCCCCAACAGCTATACGACCGAAGATGTTGTTGAGTTTCAATGCCACGGCGGCATAGTAGTTGCAAATATGATTTTGGAAGCTGTCTTAAACAAAGGTGCGAGGCTTGCAAATCCCGGGGAGTTTACGAAAAGAGCCTTTTTGGGAGGGCGTATAGATTTAAGCAAGGCTGAAGCGATAGGAAAACTCATAGAGGTTAAAAGCGTCGGCGCGGCAAAGCTTCTTTCAAGACACTTAAAAGGTGAATTGCAAAGATTTGTTGAAAAGGCAAGGGAGGATTTGCTTGAGATTATGGCTTTTATTGAAGTTACGATTGACTATGCAGAGGAGGATTTGCCAAAAGACATAGAGGAGCGCTCAGCTGAAAAATTAAAACTTTTGATAATTTCCCTTGAGAGGATTTTGGAAAATTCAAAACAGCGCGAGGGTTTGATAGACGGGTTTAAAATAGCAATAGTCGGCAAAACAAACGTCGGCAAGAGTTCTCTTTTGAACAGACTTTTGCAGTATGAGCGCGCTATTACGAGCGATGTGGAGGGGACTACAAGAGATACGATAGAAGAAGAGATAAAGATAGGCACGCATATCGTGAAGTTTGTTGATACTGCAGGCATAAGAGAGGCTGGCAATGAGATAGAGAAGATAGGCATCGAACGCTCTTTAGATGCAATAGAAGCTGCTGACATCGTTATCGGCGTTTTTGACAACTCGAGGGAGGTAAACGGTGAGGATGAAAATATACTGCAGCTTCTAAAAAATGCAAAAGCGGATAAAAAGATTTTGCATGTAGTGAACAAATGTGATTTGCAAAACCGCTTTGATGTTGCACTCCTTGAAAATCCGATAAAGATAAGCTGCGAACTGGATATCAGACCGCTTAGCGATGCACTGAACAGATACTTAAATACATTGGATATAAATGAAGAGATAATGCTCTCATCGGCAAGGCAGATTGCGGCAGTATCTCAAACGCTTGAAAATCTCAAAACCGCACAGGATTTATTGAATGATGGAGCGCTTGAACTGTTCTCTTTTCATCTGAATGAGGCTATATCCGCCATTTCGCGTATAACAAGAACTTACGAAAGAGATGAAGTGCTGGAGGCAATGTTTAGTAAATTTTGCCTTGGCAAATAATCATATCTTAAATACATATAATATGCAAAATGCGGCTGAAAGCTAAAAATTAATCCGCATATGAGCATTCGACCGCTTTCAGTCATCTTCGCCGCCGAGTTTTTTCATCATGTCATACAACGCTTTTCCGTTGGTTTTATATATTTCACAGCTTAGTTTATCGCCTAAATCACACCCTTTTTTGTAAAACGTCATCGCTTTGGCTTCATCTTTTTTTGCGCCCATGCCAAGCAAATATGCACCTCCTACAGACAAACAGCCGCTCGCATCTTTACCTTCGCACCCTTTTATCGTGTACTCTATGGCTTTGTCAAAGTCAGGGTTTTCTTTTAAGCCGTATAAAGAACCCGTAATAGTGCAAGCTTTGGCGTCTTTTTTCTTGTCGCAAAGCTCTTTATTTTTGTCAAAATCAAGCGTTATTTGTGCAAAGCAGACAGCCGTCATCAGACATAAAAATGATAATTTTCTCATAAAGCCCCCTTTGTTATAAAAATTTCATAATAACGTAAATGCGCTGAAATCAAGCTATTTTTTCCATCTTTACAAATCTTGCATGAAGCCAAAGTGAAAAGAGTATAACCGCTGTGCCGACACTCAAAGTTATATAA
>JAISNG010000049.1 GCA_031276365.1 Campylobacteraceae bacterium
TTCGCCCCATACATAGCCGTAAAGCATAGTTTTTTTCAAGACTGCCATTGAAGCTGTGTTATCACCGTACACATTTACATAAAGCTCGCCCTCATCGCTTGTAAAAATCTCCTGATTGAGTATTACGACAAGATACGTACCCTCTTTGTTGTCAAAAGCATTTTTGGCGGTTTTGAGCCGTTTTCCTTCGGGCTGCATGATAACGACGGGCTTTTTTGAGCCGATAGCCGAAGCGTTTATCTCTTTTGCGTCTGTTTTGTCAAAATCAAACATGATATTGTGATAAAGCGTCAAAATATCGTCTTTTGCATATTTCTCGCCGCTTAATATTTCGGAAGAGTATTTGCATTCGTTATCTTTACACACTTCGCTCTCCATGAGTATCTGCGAGGTTTCATTATCCCAAAAATACTCTATATGACGCTTTTTGCTGCCGTAAGAGGAGTGTTTTTCAAAGTGATGCGGAATGAGTATATTTTCAGCTACTACACCTTCGCTTATATATTTTTCTACGCGGTTTCTCGAAAGCGTGGAAGCCAAACCTTTCGCTTTTGCGGATATTTCCGTTTTGTAAGTACCGTTATCATATATTTTAAGATACGCTTCGGCTTCGCCCAAAGTAAAAATACCGTAACCAACTTTGTATTTCACAAAAGAGTCGAACTCCTGGGCAAAGAGCGAAACAGCCGAAAATATCAAAAGCAAAAAGAGTTTATAAATCATCTTCATTTACTGTTTTCACTCCGTTTTGTTCAAGTACAAATGAGGCTTTTTCTATCTTTTCATCATCAACCTTAAAGACAAAAATACCGTCGTTTTTCTCATTGACCGTGTATGTATATCGTATGTCTATTCCCGCGTCGTTCAAAATCTTTACTGCCTTGTTGAAACTGCCTACTTGATTGACGATGCGCACGCCTATAACTTTGGCGCTTTGTGCCATGAAGCCGTTTTTGATTAAAAGCGAACGCGCTTTTTGCGTGTTTTTTGTAAGCAGTCTTAAGATGCCAAACTCACTGCTGTCCGAGAGGACAATAGACAAAAGCGAGATATTTTCGCGCTCCAGCAGGGAAGTTATGGAGTAGAGTTCACCAGTGCGGTTTTCTACAAAGATGGAGAGTTGTTCGAGATAGTTAAATTTTGCCACTGTTTTTCCTTTCGTCTATGACTCTTACGGCTTTGCCTTCACTGCGTTCGATTGATTTTGGTGCGACAAGCTTAACCTCAACATTTATGTAGAGATTGTTCAAAAGAGCTTTTGAGATGAGGGCTTTGAGATTTTCAAGTTTTGCGACATCGTCAGCCATTACGCTCTCATCTACCTCAACGTTAATTTCAAGTTTGTCAAGATGCCCTTTTTTCTTTGCGATGATTTGATAATGCAGCGCGATGCCATCTATGGTTGAGAGTACATGTTCAATCTGTGAAGGGAATACATTCACACCGCCTATAAGAAGCATATCATCACTCCTGCCCGCTATACTCTCTATCCTTGCTGTTGTGCGTCCGCATTTGCACGGCACTCTTGTTATAGAGGTGATATCCCCCGTTCTGTAACGCACAAGCGGCAAAGCCTGTTTTGTCAAAGTCGTAACGACAAGTTCGCCGCGCTCTCCTTCAGGCAAAACTTCAAACGTTTTTGGGTTTATAATCTCGGGATAAAAGTGGTCTTCTTGAAAATGCAAAAGCCTTGAATGGTTGCAGTTACAGGCTACGCCAGGACCTATAATCTCGCTCATACCGTAGATTTCGTGATACTCTATGCCCCATACTTTTGCTATTTCGTCTTTCATACCGATACTTGTAGGCTCCGCGCCGAAAAATCCCGCACGCACTCTAAAATCTTTTTTAATATCATATCCCTCATTTTTGGCGGCTTCAGCAAGATGAAGGGCAAAGGAGGGTGTAGCGGTCAATACAGTTGCCCCAAAATCTTTCAGCAGTAAAAGTTGTCTTGATGTAAATCCCGTAGAGCTTGGAATAACCGCAACTTTCATTTTTTCAGCCGCCGCATGAAATCCAAGCCCCCCCGTGAAGAGCCCGTATCCATGAGAGTTTTGCATGATATCCGAAGATGTAACGCCGCCCATTCTGAAAGCTCTCGCCATAACTTCAGCCCAAATATTCATATCCTCCTGCGTATATCCGACAACAGTTGGTTTGCCTGTTGTACCGCTGGAGCTGTGAATCCTCACTATCTCGCCCATTGGTACGGCGAACATTCCGTAAGGATAGTTATCGCGTAAATCCTGCTTTTTTGTAAACGGCAGTTTTTGTAAATCATCTAAGGATTTTATGGTATCGGGCGTAATGCCGCACTCGTCAAATTTTTTCCTGTAAAACGGTACAAGATAATAGACTCTCTCCAATATCTCTTTTAAGCGTGCATATTGGAGAGCTTTCAGGCTGTTTTTGCTCAGCGTCTCCTCTTTTGACCAAATCATGACGTTCCTTGTCGCAAAGTAAAATAAGATTTTAGCGTATTTTGTGCAAAAAATTAATATTTATCATTAAACTAAAGAACTTTTTATCATTTTTTGGCAACAATTTTACATTTATAAAAAAGGAACCGCTCATGGAACATTTTGATTTTGGCGTAAAACTCTCCATATATCTATCAGCCGCATCGCTTTTTTTGTGCATATTTTACGGGCTTTTTCGATGGAATAAAGACGGCGAAGAGGAGCAGAATGCTGCAAAAAGATGGGACAAAGAAGAGCAAAAAATAAACGAGGAACTTTAATATGGGCGTTTGGGAAAATATATTTATCATAGTCTATCTGGCAGTCATCGGATATCTTGGTTTTGTGGGTTACAAAAGTACGAAAAATAGTACGGATTATCTTTTGGCAGGACGCAACACTCACCCTTTGATAATGTCTTTAAGTTACGGCGCTACCTTTATCTCAACTTCGGCGATAGTGGGATTTAGCGGCGTAGCGGCATGGCTTGGCAGCTCTTTGATTTGGCTGGCGTTTGCAAATCTTTTTGTTGGTATCTTTATAGCTTTTGTAGTTTTCGGAGACAGAACGCGCAAAATGGGCATTAAAATTGGCGCACATACATTTCCTGAGTTTTTGGGCAAAAGATTTGATTCAAAATTTATACAGATATTTGGCGGCGTCATCATAGTTATCTTCATGCCGCTTTATGCCGCGGCTGTACTCATTGGCGGCACGCATTTTATCGCTTCGTATTTCGGGGCTGATTA
>JAISNG010000056.1 GCA_031276365.1 Campylobacteraceae bacterium
CATTAAATGCAAAATCCACATGAGCTACGGCTTTATCCGTATTCATGGTAATTTTTGAGTAGTAGTTGGCGCCGTTCAAAGTACCTGCCTGCGCATCGCCGCCGTCTGCCCTTGCACCGTAGCATGTACGGTTAGTGCTGCTTCCTGCAGTATCGTCGCTTGAAAAATTCGTGCAGTAGTTTCTTACTATATTTTCTCCGTTGGACAAATATCTAAACGAACCGCCCGAAGCCCAAGTTTGAAATGCACGTTTGCCTTTGATGGTCGGATTTACAACCCTTATATAATATTCGTCGTTTGTTACGCTGTTGAGTATGAAGCTGTAAGCGCCTGACTCCCTTGTTGTCTGTGCGCCGAGAAGGTTATGGCTTTTATCGTAAAGTTCTACCCTAACGCCCTCTATACCATGCGTTTTTTCGCTGTCGTCCAAAACTCCGTCGCCGTTGATATCATTGTAAATATTACCCGTAGCTAATGGAACCAGCTGGCATGACGACAAATCATTAAAATCACGGTTGGTGTTTCCTATAAGCGAAGAGTTACCATTTACAGGATTTATCTTGTAAATGTTCTGTTGATACATAGCATATAAAAAACCGTTTAAAATCGCCAATCCGCCAGCTTGTACATGTGTTTCACCCGTAAAGACTCCTGTTATTGCTATAACGGTATTGTATTTTCCTGTTTTCATATCTAAGCGCACTATGTAGTTTTTGCCGTCGCTGCCTCTGGCTATGATAAAGGTATTTCCTTCGGCGTCTATTACCATATCCGAAACCGTTTGACCCAAATCAGGCTCCGACGCATCGCTTTTTGTAAATTTAACGCTTCTTGCAGCTCCTGTGAGCGGATTTATGACCGACATAGTAAAAGTGCCTGCAGCGATAGTATCATAATGTCCAGATGAGAGATATATCTCACCCGTAAACTGATTTACCTCTCCTCCTGCTGACTCTCTGCCCTCAAGACCTGCTGCGTTATAATTTACAAATCTATTAGGGTCATTCTCATCTACTCCAGAAATAAAATACTTCGGTCTTCTAGGAGATGCGGTATCGGTAATAAGCCATTCATGATATCTCCATTTATATACCCTAATCTCATTTGTAACGCCTCCGCTGCCGTCAGGCGCATATCCGATAGCAAGCGTAGAATGTATATCATGGCTGTTACTCGCGCTATTCTGAAAGGCTATATTTGTAGATGTAAAATCGACTCGTGTACTTATATCATCAAACTTATGCACTACGCTTCCAGACTGTCCATTATCTGATATAGCGTAAACGGAATTGCAGTCAACGGTAGGGGCGGCATTTGCATATGAAGCAGATATGAAAAAAGCAAAAAGCACGGAGGCAAATATTTTGAACCGTTTTTGCATATAATTGTTAGAAATATATAAAATTTGATATAAACTTAAACATAAACTCTTCATGTAACTCTCCTTTGTCATTGTCATTTTGGTTATAATAATCTTCCGATTATTACACACAAAACAAATATGTCTGCTTGAATTTAGAATGTATTCTATATTCATAGTCTAAGCAATATCTATCACTAACCTTGTTATTTTCTTAAAATAATCTGCTTTTGAAACAAGTTCTATGGTATTTTGTCTCAAAAGTTATAAAATTGATAGTTAAAGTTTTTAAATTGATGGACTATAACAACCGTATCCGCACAAAATAATTTAATAAAATATTTTATTTGTAAAATTTTGTTTTACGCAATACGCTATATCATGAATATATATCTTTATAAACGTTTTTTATGGGCGTTTTTGATAAAACCATACACAAAAACGCTTTGCGCGGCTGTTTTTAGTTTTTCAATAAATATGGTATTTTGACAAATTTTGTCTCAAGAGGCAGATTTTTATGCTGACATTCCGAACTGTTTTGCTGCAAACTAACGGATATTTTTTAGATTTTGATGCGGCGGCTTGAGACACTTACGACAATAACTCAAAGTATAAAATCAGCTTTGCAAATTCATTAAATCCCTCAACTACATAATCTATATCAAACTTTTGTGCGGCAATTCGGATATGCAAAGCATTATGAAAAAGCTCTAAACTATATATATTCAAACTTTATACTCCGCTAAAATAAAAAGCTCTCAAACATATATCCAATCAAACTCTTAGACAAAAAACGCGCGCGAAGCTGTCGTTTTTTTCTCTTTTTAACGGTGGATTAAAAAGTTGTGTCGTATAATCTTTCAATTTTTTCTTCAAGGCTGTAACATGCAAGTAAAACCCTATCTTAGACAATTTCCTGATAACGAAGGTTATTTTGGAAAGTTTGGCGGCGTTTATCTTCCCGATGATTTGGCGCGCGAGTGCAAAAAGATTGAAGAGGCGTATCTTAAAATCGCAAATTCTCATGATTTTATTATGAAATTGCGTGATATCCGAAAACATTTTCAAGGCAGACCAACTCCCGTATATTATGCAAAAAGGCTCACTGAAAATGTCGGCGGAGCGAGGATTTATCTAAAGCGGGAGGATTTGAACCACACGGGCGCACATAAACTCAACCACTGCATGGGAGAGGCGCTTTTGGCTTCTTACATGGGCAAAAAAAAGCTTATAGCAGAGACAGGCGCGGGACAGCATGGAGTGGCTCTTGCTACGGCAGCAGCTTATTTTGGCTTGGAGTGCGAAATACACATGGGTGAGGTTGATATCAAAAAAGAGCATCCGAACGTGATAAGAATGAAAATGCTTGGAGCTAACGTCATACCTGTAAATAAGGGGCAAAAAACTCTCAAAGAGGCTGTGGATTCGGCATTTGAAGCATACATGGGAAATACTGAAGAGTGCTTTTACGCGATAGGCTCGGTTGTAGGTCCTCATCCGTTTCCGATGATGGTCAGGGATTTTCAAAGCGTGGTAGGATTTGAAGCAAAAGAGCAGTTTGTACAGATGACAGGCATTTTACCAGATAATCTGGTCGCATGTGTCGGCGGCGGCAGTAATGCTATGGGAATTTTCAGTGCGTTTATAGAAGAACCATGCGAACTTTACGGAGTTGAGCCGCTTGGGCGCGGAACAAAACTTGGCGAACATGCGGCGAGCCTAAAATACGGCGTTGAGGGAATACTGCACGGATTTAATTCAATGGTGCTTTTGGACGAAAATAACGAACCTGCAAAAGTGCATTCCGTAGCAAGCGGACTTGATTATCCATCGGTCGGACCAGAACATGCACACTTGCATTCGCGCGGCAGACTAAGGCTTGGCGGAGCAACGGATGACGAGGCGATAATGGCGTTTTACAAGCTTTGTAGATTTGAGGGGATAATCCCTGCGCTTGAAAGCGCGCATGCTGTGGCATTTGCTATGAAGCTTGCCAAAGAAAAACCTTATGAATCCATACTTGTAAACCTAAGTGGACGCGGCGATAAAGATATAGACTTTATCTATGAAAATTATCCGCCAGAAAAATTTGCCTTATAATGATGAATATTATAGATAAACTTGAGAAAAACGCAAGGCTTGATTTTGACGATGCACTTGCTTTGTATGAACTTGACCTCTTTACGCTCGGGCATTTTGCCAATCTGCGGCGAATGCGCATGTGGGGCAAAAAGGTCTATTTTAACATCAACCGCCATATAAATCCTACAAATATCTGTAAGGATATATGCAAATTTTGCGCGTTTTCTGCAAACAGAAAAAACCCAAATCCTTACAAATATACAAAAGAGGAAGTTTTGCAAATCGCCGCCGATGCCTATGGGCGCGGCATCAAAGAGATACACATAGTCTCCGCGCATAATAAAGAATATGATTTATATTGGTATCTTGACGTTTTCAAAAAGATAAAAGCCGATTTTCCAAAACTTCACATAAAGGCTTTGACTGCGGCTGAAGTGCATTTTTTATCAACTCTGCATGGTTTTAGCTACGATACAATAGTAGAGATGATGATAGAAGCAGGTGTTGACTCTATGCCTGGAGGCGGAGCTGAGATATTTGATGAAAAGATAAGAGCTTATATCTGTAAAGGAAAAGTAACTTCTGAAAATTGGCTCAAAATTCATAAGATTTGGCACAAAAAGGGCAAATTTTCAAATGCTACGATGCTTTTTGGGCATGTGGAGGGGAAAAAAGAGAGGATTGACCATATGCTCAGACTTCGCGATGTTCAGGATAGAACGGGCGGATTTAACGCGTTTATCCCGCTTGTTTATCAAAGGGACAATAACTATCTGAAAGTAGAGAATTTTTTAGGCTCGCAGGAGATTTTGAAAACCATAGCCGTAAGCAGGCTTGTGCTTGACAATATCCCTCACATAAAAGCTTACTGGGCTACGGCGACCTTGAGTCTGGCGATGGTGGCGCAGGAGTTTGGCGCAGATGATTTGGACGGAACGATAGAGAGAGAAGCCATACAGAGCGCAGGCGGTGCAAAAAGTGCGGACGGACAGGCTTTGCAGGATTTTCTGGATATTATCATAACAAGCGGTTTTACGCCAATTGAACGCGACAGCCTCTATAATGAACTGAGGATTTACGAGGAGACAGGCTGTGTTTGTTAATGAAGCGATTTCAAAAGAGCAATACGAAGCGCACAATATGAAGGCTATAGATATAAGATGGCGTTTTGGCATACCTATCATGGATTGGACGATAGACAAACAAAACAATATCTGGCTCAGGCTCTGCCACAAAAAAATAGATACAGACAACGGCAAAAGAGAGATTGACGCCACTTGGATTTTTTATTATAAATGTGTGCTTTTTACGGTTTTTACAAGACAAATGAGTGCGCCAAAACATAGAATAGGATTGGAAAATTACGCTTGCATGGAGATACTTGATATATACATAGGAGATAGATATCGTCAGGGAAATGTCAATAAACTTTTTCCAGTTGAGTTTCCTAAAGAGTTTGCACCTCAAAAAAATCAAATACTGCAAAGTTTTAAAAAAGCTCTTGAAGTCTCAAATGCGGGACTTGGTATGGCTTCAACTACAAAAGAGTTTATAGTTGATTTGATATACGAAGGGGAGTTAGTATAAAATCTATACCATAAAAATATGACCAAATAATACAGGAGGAAAAAATGAGCGGCATACAAGAAGTGATAGACTTTTTAAATAAAGCGGGCGTTTTTTACGTCGGAACAGTTGATGGCGAGAGCAAGCCTCACGTGCGTCCTTTTAGTTTTGTCATGGAGTGGAACGGCAGGCTTACATTTATCACAAACAACCAAAAAGAGGTTTACAAACAGCTCAGCGCAAATCCTTACGTTGATATCTGCGCGTTTACATCTGATAGTCAATGGATACGCATAAGCGGCAAAATAAGACTTTTTCAAAGCATTGAAGCAAATAAAAAATCGCTTGAAATTGAACCTAATCTTAAAAATTTATACAGCGATGAAAACAATCCGATACTTGCGCATTTCTCTTATGAAAGCGGTGAAGCGGCGTTTTGGTCGTTTGAGAGCGGCGGCAAGCCTTTTAAAATTATTGCATTAAATTAGGAGAACAGTGTGGATTTTTTCAAACTAAAAAGCAAAGGCACAAACGTAACGACAGAGGTTAGAGCCGGCTTTACGACATTTTTGACAATGCTTTATATCGTGCCTGTAAACGCACTCATTTTAAGTGCGGCAGGCATGCCTTACGATGCACTTGTCAGCGCGACGGCTTTAATAACAATAATAGCATGCGTCATAAACGGTTTTTGGTCAAATACGCCTATTGCCATGAGTACAGGTATGGGACTTAATGCCTATTTTGCATTTGTGCTTGTGGGGCAGATGCATATTCCGTGGCAAAGCGCGCTTGGAATCGTATTTGTATCGGGAATGATATTTCTAATCCTCTCGTTTACAAAATTCAGGTCATGGATGATAAACTCCATCAGCGAAGATTTGAGACGTGCGATAAGCGCAGGTATAGGAACTTTTATAGCATTTATCGGACTACAGCAGATGGGCATTATCACAAACAGCGAAGCCACGCTCGTAACTCTTGGAAATTTTTCCGATAAGAACGTATTGCTTGGGGTTTTGGGGATTATAATCGTCATTGCGTTTTATATCAAAAAAATTAAAGGAGCTTTTATCTTTGCGATTATTGCGACGGCGTTAATCGGTTGGATTTTTGGAATAGCCGAATTTCCAAAAGAGTTTTTCTCGCTTCCCGCCTCAATAGCTCCGATAGCTTTTGAGCTTGATATACTCTCTGCGCTTAAATTTGCGTTTATTCCCGTGATAATCACATTTTTTATCACAGACCTTTTTGATACGCTTGGAACATTGGCAGGTGTGGGATTTCGCGCGGGACTTTTTAAAAAAGGAAGCGTGGAACTTGAAAAAACTTTGGAAGCAGACGCGGCGGCTTCCGTACTTAGCGGACTTATCGGCGTATCTACCACAACAAGTTTTGTAGAGAGCGCGAGCGGCGTCGAAGAGGGCGGCAGAAGCGGACTTACCGCTATTTGCACAGGAGCGTTTTTTGTTTTGACGATTTTTATGATACCGCTTTTTAAGGCAATTCCCGCAAATGCTATTTATCCTGTTTTGGTGATGGTAGGCATTCTTATGTTTGCCGAGTTGAAAAACATTAACTTTGCGGATAAAAGCGTTGCTATTGCCGCGTTTTTGATTGTTATTATGATGCCATTGACTTACTCCATCACTTATGGTTTGTCGTTTGGATTTACAGCTTACGTGATTACGAAGTTATTGACAAAAGAGTTTAAAGATATCAACATAGGCGTTATACTTATTTTTGCGATAAGCGTGATGGCGTTTATCGTTCATTAGAGGTGATTTGCATTGAGATATTACAGTTTTGAAGAGTTTTTTGAAGATGTGAAAACAATCGCACTGGAGGTAAAGCCTTACAAATTTGACACATATCTGGCAATAGCAAGGGGCGGAATGACATTTGGGCATTTTTTGGCTCACGCGCTTGACACAAGAGAGCTTTACGCGCTAAACTCCATACATTATGAGGGTTCCAAAAAGTTAGATTATATAAAGATATTTAATATTCCCGACCTCTCTCATGCAAAAAATATTTTAGTGCTTGACGATATTGCCGACAGCGGTGAGACGCTTTTGGAGATAAAAAAAAGGCTTGAGAAGACGTATCCAAACGCAAAGGTAAAAACGGCAACGCTGCTTTACAAGGAGACTTCCGTTATCAAACCCGATTTTTTTGCCAAAAAGACGACGGAGTGGATAGAGTTTCTTTGGGATTTTACTGTTTAAGCATGAAAAAACAGAACTATATTCTTTACGCATGCACGGTTTTTGTTTTATGCACGCTTTACGCGGCGCAGCCGATTCAGCCGCTTTTCAAAGAAGAGTTTGCGCTAAATAGCTTTCAAGCGGCTATATTTACAACCGTTATCATGTTTCCGCTTGGAATCGCGCCGATTTTATATGGATATATACTGGAAAACTGGTCGTCAAGACAGATGTTAAGAGTCTCTTTGCTGCTTTTGGGGATTTTGGAGATTTGCTTTTCATTCAGCAGCTCTTATATTGTTTTGATTGGCATAAGGGCGGCTCAAGGCTTTTTGATACCAGCGGCTTTGACTTCGCTTGTTAGCTACATTTCAACCTCTTCAACACGCGAAAATATACAAAAAGCGCTTGGAAATTACGTAGCCATAACTATCATGGGAGGCTTTTTAGGCAGGCTGTTTTCTGGTTTTTCGTCGGAATATTTCGGTTGGCGTCCGTTTTTTTTTATTATTGGATTGGGGCTTATTGTGTCATTTTTCGCACTTTTGGGTGTTAGCAAAGATGCAAAAGCGGGATTTGTCAAAATCAGAAAAAAAGAGGTAGTAAACGTTCTGAAACTTAAGTACAATTTTTTAATTTATGCCGCTGTTTTTTGCGTGTTTTTCGTATTCCAAGCAGTACTTAACTTTTTGCCGTTTGAACTTAAAAGCATAGATGAAAATTTGGGCGAAGGCAAAGTCGGACTCATGTACGCAGGATACGTCATAGGATTGATAACCGCGCTTAACGTTACGCGTATCATCGCCTTTTTCAAAACAGAAAGCCGCGCTATGATATTTGGTATGTTCATATACATAATCGGACTGCAAATGTTTAATATGGAATCGTTTACCGTGATGTTTGGTTCAATGTTTGTCTTTTGTCTTGGTATGTTTATGGTTCACTCCATCGCCGCAGGATTTATAAATAAGCTTGCACAAGAGCGCAAAAGCATAACAAACGGACTTTATCTTTCGTTTTATTATGCGGGCGGGACGCTTGGGTCGTTTTTGCCGGGCGTTTTTTACCAACATTTAGGCTGGCATGCGTTTTTGATATTTTTAGGATTTATGCTGTTGTGCGGGGCGGTATTTCTCGTACTGCTGTCAAATGTACTGAAAGGTAAAATTTAGTATAATGAGAGAATTTCAAAAAGCAGGACACATGAAAGAAAGATTATTGCTGTTTTTCATTATCGCCGTTGATTTCGGACTGCTGTTTTTTGTTTCAAGCACGCTCTCCATTAGTTACTACGAAGCGGATATTTTTTTCAATAAGCAAAACGCTGTACACTACCTCATAAAACTTTCCTGCGCGCTTTTCGGACAAAACGACTACGCGCTGAGAGCGCCGTTTATCATCATACACATACTCTCGACTCTGCTTTTATATCTTATAAGCAAACCTCTTTTAAAGCGTGAAACGGACAGGATTATCGCTGTATTGATATACGTTATGTTGCCAGGCACGCTGGTCGTATCGCTCGCGGCAAACGGTGCGGCATTTGTGGTATTTGGCGTGCTTTTGTTTGTGTATCTGTATCAAAACGGCAAATCTCTCCTTATGTACGCGCTTCTTGTGCTTTCGCTGTTTTTGGGTAAAGGATTTATGATACTTTATCTGCTGCTATTTTTCCATGCAGTCGCCAAGCGCAGCACTGTTATTATGATACTTTCTTTGGCGCTTTTCGCAGCTGGAGCGTATATGTACGGATTTGATATCGGCGGCAAACCGCGCGGATATTTTCTGGACACTTTCGGCGTATATGCGGCTATCTTTTCGCCGTTTTTGTTTTTATATTTTATATACACGCTTTACCGCATTTTGGTCAAAGGCGGCAAAACTCTCTTGTGGTGGCTCTCATGCGGGGCATTTATCATCTCTTTGCTTTTGTCATTCCGTCAGCGTATAGCGGTGGAAGAGTTTGCTTCATATACAATCATCGCTGCGCCGCTCATCGTAGGCACATTTATGAACAGTTACAAAGTGCGGTTGCCACAATTTAGAAAACTTCACAGGTTTTTTGGACTGCTTGTCGTATTTTCGCTCGTTATCAACAGCGTTCTTGTACTTGGCAATCAATATCTTTACGGTTTTACAAAGAGAAATGAAAGTCATTTTGCATACAAATATCACATAGCCAAAGAGCTTTCGTTAAAACTTAAAGCGCGCGGCATCACCGAAGTGCATACGGACGATAAAAAATTGGCTTTGAGGCTGAAATTTTACGGCATAGAAGACGGCAAAGAGTTCACGCTTGAACGCTCTATCATGGGAGATATAGAGATAATCTACGGCACAACAATCATAGAAAAATACGCGCTAATAAACAAATAAAATCTTAAAGCAACAGACAAAAAACGGCAGAGAGCAATATCCATATCCAATAGATTTACTCATAAAATATCTCTTGTATAGAGCATTTTTGTCTTATTTTACAATATTGATTATCATTTTAAATACTTTTTAAGCTTCTTTGTCATATTATTCGCCCATTCAACTTTTCACTTGGAGGCTTATATGCATTTGTATGACTTAAATCAATCTGTCTTAATAAATATCACAAGAAACATTAACAAATTTCTTTTGATTTCACTCTTTAGTGTTTTCTATTTCGGTTCAAATCTTTATGCTGTTTGTACAGATTTGGGAAGCGGAGTAATATCATGCGATGATACTGTAAATGCGTCTGTTTACGAGCTTTATGCTGAAAATTCAAGTTATGATATCAATACTATAACAAACAACGCGAGAGGTGTTTATAATGACAATAACGGAAGTTGGATATTAAATAGTCTTAATATAACGTCATCGGGAACAGATTCTCATGCGCTAAGCGCATTAAATGCTAATATCACAGTTGGCAATAATATAAACATTAACACTACAAATGACCGCTCCAAAGGAATACTTTCAGAAGAAAACTCAACTGTAAATGTTGGTTCTAATATAAATATTTACACTGATGGACAGGATTCTATCGGTATTCATGCGGCTGGAACAGGCAGCGATTATGCAGTTCAATACAGCAGAGCGGCTGTTAATGTCGGAGACAATGTAACGATAAGAACAAAAGGAAGCGACATATATCCGACCCAGAGCCGCTCCGATGGCATATCAGCCAAATATGGCGATATCACTATCGGAAACAATGTCGATGTATTAACAACAGGTATCGGTAGTTACGGCATTAGAGCTGATTATGCATCAACTATGGTTATTGGGGATAACCTTAGTGTGGTTACTACAGGACAACATGGACAGCAAAGCACACAATACAGCGGATGGTGGTCGTACGGTATAGTTTCTATAAAAGGTTCGGATATCGTTATCGGCGATAATTTGGTTGTAGATGTAAAAGGAAATAACACTTTAGCCGTAGAAGCGCAGACATATTGGGCAACGCGCGGATTTGGCGTTTCAAAAATAACGATAGGCGACAATGCAAGGATAAGTACGGCAGGAAATGAAACTTCAGTTGGACTTTGGGCTTCTAGCGGAGGTCAAATCAACATCGGCGATAACGCTTATATAATTACCACAGGAGGCATGGGCAAAGGTCCGACTTCGGCAGTTCAAGCTAGTGATAGATATGAGTCAATGGTAAACGGCGAATGGTTAAGACCTATCATAAATATGGGAAATAATGCCACTATAATTACAACGGGAATATATTCTCATGGTGTTTATTCATATTATGGAAATATCACCATAGGAGATAATGCAAAAATCATTACAACAAACAGTTCAAGTAATGGCGTTTACTCATGGGGGTCTGCAAGTACAAACAATATTGCAAGCTCTTACGGCGGGTCAAATGTTGCCATAGGAGATAACTCTTCAGTCAGCGTAGCAAGTTCGGCAATTGCTCTTTATGCCCGCCAAAACGGCAATATAACTATGGGAGATAATGCAGTTGTAAACGTAAACGGAAGCGGTTCTACGGCTATCGGAGTTCATAATTACTCAACAGGCGTTCCTGTAAAACTCAATCTCGCCTCAAATATAACTTTCACAGGTAAAGCCACTGTTAACGTAGATGGGTCTGGTTCTAAAGTTTTTAGCATAGGATACGATAACGGTTCTGTATATTTCAATGATGAAGCAGCCATAAACACTTTCAATGAGAGCAATGATATATTTGCTGTAAATACTGCCAACAAATATAATTCAAACATACACTTCAATGACGCTTTAACCATAAACGCATATGGCAACAACTCCAAAGCCATATATCTTGACAACGGATATACGTACGACTTTAACGAATTGGACGTAAACGTTTACGGTGCAAACTCTTACGCTTTGTATGTGGGCGCAGAC
>JAISNG010000103.1 GCA_031276365.1 Campylobacteraceae bacterium
CCGACTCCCGTAACAATCAATTTGCCCTTAAGATTGTAGATAGTTTCTACGGCGGTATTTATCTCTTCGCTTAGATTGGTACAGGCGTTCAATAACTCGTCCGCTTCAATCCTCATAACCTCTCCGGCTATTTTTATAAAATCCATTTTAAACCTTACATGATAAAGATTGTCGGCACAATCGTTGGGTATTTTTTCATACTTCTAAAGATATGTTTTCGCACGACTTGACGCACTTCGTTTTCCAAAACGCTTCTGTTTTCTATCACATCTTTTTTCGCATTTGACAAAAACTGCACAAGCACCTCTTCCATCTCTTTCGAAAACTCTTTGTCGTTTTTATCCGCAACAAGTCCGTAACTTACGACTTTCGGCTTTGTGATGAGCTTTTTCTCGCGCCTGTCTATCTGTGCGATTATCATGACAACGCCAGAATCCGCCAACTGCTGGCGGTCCATAACGACATCGTTTTCTATCTGGCTGTTTATTTGATTGTCTATAAATATCTTGCCTGTTTTGACGCTTTTTGCCTTTTTGATATATTCGCTGCAGATTTCAACCTGGTCGCCGTCTTCCATAAGAAGGATATTTTTTGACAGTATCCCGCACTCCATAGCTGTTTCTTTGTGTTTTGTTATGTGGTTGTATTCTCCATGTATGGGCAGGAAAAATTTGGGTTTTGCGAGGCGGAGCATAAGTTTTTGCTCTTCTTGTGCGGCATGTCCGCTTACGTGTATTTCGCTGAAATCCTGATACGCAACACTCGCACCGCTTTTCAGTAAAAAGTTCAAAACCGTAGAAACGCTGCCCTCATTACCAGGAATCGCCTTTGCGGAGATGATTATCTGGTCGGTGGGCTTTATCTTTATGTGGCGATGTTCATCCGTAGCCATTCTGTAAAGCGCCGCCATCGTTTCGCCTTGAGAGCCTGTCGTAACTATCAACACTTCGTTATCGCTGTATTTGCCGACTTCATGAGCGTCTATAAAGATGCTTTTATCAAGGCTTATATATCCAAGCTCGATAGCCGTAAAGATATTTCTCTCCATAGAACGCCCTATAACGCACACTTTTCTGCCGTAATTTAATCCATGCTGAATAGCCTGATAAACTCTGTGGATATTTGATGAAAAGGTGGACATAATAACTCTACCTTTTGACTTTGAAAAGATAGAGTCAAACGTCTTGCCGACAGAACTTTCCGAGCGTGTAAAGCCCTCCTTGTGCGAGTTAGTACTGTCGCTGAGCAGACACAAAACCCCCTCTTCTCCGTAATATGCAAGTCTGTGTAAATCGGTAGGATATCCATCTATCGGCGTATGGTCTATCTTAAAATCACCCGTGTGTATGATTGTGCCTGCTTTTGTTTTTATCGCAAGCGCAGACGAATCCACTATAGAGTGTGTAATATGTAACCACTCTACTTCAAATTCACCTATTTTATAAACTTTTCTCTTCTCAACAGGGCGAAACAGCGCTCTTGTACTTTTCAAACCATGCTCTTCAAGCTTGTTTGATATCATACCAAGCGGCATAGGCGTAGCATAAAGCGGCAGCTGCATTTCGCTGAAAAGATACGGAATCGCCCCGATATGGTCTTCATGAGCGTGCGTTATCACAATGCCGGCGATTTTATTTTTGATGGCTTTAAGATAACTAAAATCAGGTATCAATATATCAACTCCAGGCATATCGCTATCTGGAAAACTCATACCCGCATCAATAACAATCGCACTTGTATTAGTCTCTACAACAGTGATATTGCCGCCTATCTCACCAAGTCCGCCAAGCGGTGTTATGCGGATTTTCTCACTGTTTTTTTGTATCTTTTTAAAACTGTTCAATCTATCATAATGTGATTTTTTATTTGCCTCTATGGCATTGTTTAGTGCTTTTTGCCATGCTTCACCGCCGATAACTGGAGACGAGGGAAGATTGCTTCTTTTACGTCTTTTTGAGTTGGATTTGGGTGCGGTTTGCACCGTATTGGTCTCTCCCGTATCAACTTTTGGCTGTTTTGCGCTCTTTTTGGCTTCTACGGCAGCTTCATGCAGGTTGTTTTCTGTGTTTGCATTCTCTTTTTTCTTTGGTCTGCGTTTGTAAAAACGCTTTTTTTGCGCACTTGGCGCGTTGTTTTCGTCCATATTTTTTTACCTTTTTTGTTTATTTAAGCTTTTAAATAGACGAAAGTGCATATCGGGAGCTAATTCATGAGGACGAAGATTTGATTTTATATCAATCTCTTTGTCGTATCGGCTTAAAAGATTTTTTCGCAAAGTCCTTCCGCGCGCTTTGAACGCACTTGAAACGTACTCTTTGATATCGCAAAAATCAAACTCCAAATCCACTTTTTTTCTCATGCAAACAACAGCCGAATCGACTTTAGGCTGCGGAGAAAAGGCGGATTTGGGTACTTCAAAAAGAGTATTTATATCGCTTGAAATTTGAACTAAAACAGACAAAGAAGAGTAATCGGCACAGCCAAAAGGCGCGGTAAGCTTTGAAGCTACCTCTTTTTGCACCATTAAAACAGCGCCTGTGCAATTCTTATCTTTCAAAACGCCATAAATAATCGGCGTCGTGATGTAGTAAGGAATGTTAGCGCATATAAAGTACGGCTCGGGACAAAGAACGCCCTTTTGCCAATACTCCAATACATCGCCCAAACACAACTGCAAGCGGTCTGTTTTTATCTCTTCTTTGAAAGCATCTTTTAAATGCTCATACAACTCTTCATCAACTTCATAAGCCCGCAGAGCGTACCGCTCAAGCAAAGCTTTCGTCAAATCACCTAATCCAGGTCCGATTTCAACAAGGTTTGCACCTTTAATATCGGGTATCGATTGGATGATTTTGTCTATAAAACTTTTATCAGTCAGAAAATTTTGGCCGAAATGTTTTTTTGCTTTTATCTTCATGCGTCCAAATTGAACTATTTAATCTTGGAGTATAACCAATATTTGCTTACATAATGGTTATGGTGGTTATTTTTATATGAAAAACGTTTTTTCAGTCTTTTTTTTTGAATGGTTTGATATTATAGGATAAACTATTTTTCGGAGTTTTTATGCAGACTTTTGCAAAAAGAATCATTCCATGTCTTGACGTTAATAACGGACGCGTTGTTAAGGGCGTTAATTTTGTCGGACTTCAAGATGCGGGAGACCCCGTTGAGATAGCGAAAAGATACAATGACGAAGGCGCAGACGAACTCTGCTTTTTGGATATCACGGCGAGCAATGAAAAGAGAGATACCATCGTGGATTTGGTCGCAAAAGTCGCAAAAGAGGTCTTTATACCGCTCACTGTCGGCGGCGGTATCAGAAAACTTGACGATATATATGCGCTTTTGCATGTAGGGTGCGATAAAGTGAGCATAAATTCCGCCGCAATTGACAATCCCGACCTTATAACGAAAGCCGCTTCGCGCTTTGGTTCTCAATGTATAGTAGTGGCGATTGACGCGAAAAAAAACGGCGGCAGTTGGCACATATACAAACATGGCGGACGCATAGATACGGGTATTGACGCGCTTGAATGGGCAAAAGAAGCCCAAAATAGAGGCGCAGGAGAGATACTTTTGACATCTATGGACAAAGACGGCACAAAAGACGGATACGATATAGAGCTGACATCCAAAATGAGCCGTATGTTAAATATCCCCGTTATCGCCAGTGGCGGAGCAGGAACGATGGAACATATAAAAGAGGTTTTTGAAAACTATGCTGATGCCGCCCTCGCCGCTTCAATATTTCACTTTAAGGAGATAGACATCATGGACTTAAAAAGATATCTAAAACATGAGGGAGTGAGTGTCAGACTATGATATTAAGTGCAGGACTTGGCGAAACATTTCCATTTGCCGTTCCAATAGGCGTAGGTCTTGTTAATGCCTCTATCAATCTAACGCGCGTGCTGATGAAGAAAAAACCTAAAAACCTGCTCTTTATCGGCACCGCGGGAAGTTATGGAAAGCACAAAGAGTTTCAGCTTCTCACTTCAAACAGAGCTGTAAATATAGAGATAGGTTTTTTACAAAATCTCTCATACAGTCCGATTATGTGCGAAATAAGAGGAGCAGAGACAAATGTTTCACGTGGAACATTGAGCAAAATACTTGTAAATTCAAGTAATTTCATCACCGCCGACGCCGAACAGGCAAAGCTTTTCTTGGAATATGGCTTAAGTATAGAAAATATGGAATTTTTCGCTGTTTTAAAGGCGGCGGAAAAATTCAATATCCCTGCGCTTGGGCTGTTTTGTATAACAAATGATTGCGATAAAGACGCTCATGATAATTTTTTTAAAAATCAACGCGAAGCAAAAGAGCTGTTGAAAAAAAATGCTCTTTCGGATTATAAAGATTTTTTATGACCAATATTTTGGACATGACAAAAAGCGAACTTGAGCAAAAGCTAAATCCTCCATTTCGTGCAAAACAGATATTTCAATGGATATACCAAAAGTATGCAAATTCGTTTGACGAAATGCAAAATCTACCTAAAAATCTGCGCGCCGAACTTGCGGAAAAATACAATATCTCCCCTCTTGC
Source organism: Campylobacteraceae bacterium (assembly GCA_031276365.1). Classification (GTDB taxonomy): domain Bacteria; phylum Campylobacterota; class Campylobacteria; order Campylobacterales; family Campylobacteraceae; genus JAIRKW01. The sequence continues at coordinate 4,552 of JAISNG010000103.1, forward strand.
CTTGGTAAAAGAGGAGCAAAGCAGCGACGGAAGCAAAAAATATCTATTTGCCTTGAGGGATGCGCTTACGATTGAAACTGTTTTACTGCCGATGAAACTTGAAGAGTTTGATGAGGACGGTAAAAGAATCCACCATACAAGATACACTGTCTGTGTATCTTCGCAAGTAGGATGCAAGATGGGCTGTGCTTTTTGTCTGACTGGCAAAAGCGGATTTGTGCGAAATTTGAGCGCGGGAGAGATAACAGCGCAAGTTCTTTTTATCAAAAAAATAAACAATATCGACGCAAGCCGCAGGGTAAATGTCGTATATATGGGCATGGGCGAACCGCTTGACAATCTGCAAAATGTCGTGAAAGCAGTAGGTATTTTTTCTGATATTGACGCCCTTGCAATCAGCCCAAAGAGGCAGACCATCTCTACAAGCGGGTTAAGCTCTCAAATAGAGAAACTCGGCAAAATGGACATTGGCGTGCTTTTGGCTATATCTTTACATGCAGTAGATGATGAAACGAGGGCAAAACTTATGCCGATAAATAGAGCCTACAGCATCAAATCCGTCATTGAAGCGGTAAAAACATTTCCAATAGATATGAGAAAAAGGGTGCTGTTTGAGTATCTCATCATAAAAGATGTGAATGATTCACTGCAAAGCGCCAAAAAATTGGTGAAATTGCTAAGCGGGATAAGAGCAAAAGTAAATCTCATATACTTCAATCCCCACGACGGGAGCGAATTTCAAAGACCAAGCGAAAAAGATGTTACGGATTTTGCAGATTTTTTGAATTCACATGGGCTGCTTTGCACCATACGTCAGTCAAAAGGTCTTGACATAAGCGCGGCATGCGGACAACTGAAACAGAGGAGAGAAAATGAGCTGGCTTGATATATCGTTATTTGGCTTGATTGGCGTTGTTGTTGTTGCGGCTATTGCTGCGATGATAAAAGTTATTTTTTTTGATAAGCAATCATAAGGTTTTTTTGATATAATTTTCAAATTTTAAGGAGAAAGTATGAAACTAAACAAAAAAAAGTTTTTAATAATCGCCGCATTGGTTTTTGTATTTATCGCCGCGTGCTATATAGTCGTTATATCAAATAGTGCAAATAAGCTGCCGCCCGAACCTAATGCGCATGATAATGATGCTACTCTGCTTGGAATTGATACCAATAAAAACAGCGTGAGAGACGACGTGGAGAGATGGATATATCAAACTTATGACGAATATACTCCATGCAATGAAAAAGATATAAGCGTCAGCTCATCAAGCGGAGAATTTTATACAACAACCATCAAAGAGTGCAACGGAGAGAGTGTAAAATATCACCCGATAATGCATGAGATAGCCATGCAGTACGCAAGAGCATATCAAAAAATACTTAAAAACCCAGATGATGTAGAAAATAATATTGAACTTGAAGACGCGGCATATTACTGCAGCAGATACTTTACAAACGGCGCACAAGAGATAACGAAATCCATACAAATAGACCCTGCTATAGCTTCAAAACTTAAAACTGTCCAATTCAACACACAAAACCGCGTACACACATATAAGCTTTACACAGAACAGTTAAGAAATACCATTTACGAATTGGAGCAGGAATCTTACAAAAAATATTGTGATTTTGATATAGATGCGCTTCTTGCGCAGGACAGTTAAACAGCGTTTTTAAATACAAATTGGCGGCGGTAAAGTAGCGTTGATAAATTCTGTTTCAATATCTACCGCCGACTTAAAACTATACGCCGTCTCTTTATAGTCAAACTCCAATTTATATGCATGCAGCAGCACTCTTGAAGCTCCTGTAAGATTTATTCTTGATTTTTTGCTCATCTCTCCATCCAAATACATCGCGGCTGTTTTGGTATCCACTCCATAAATCGGGTCGCCCATAATAGAATGTTCCACGTGAAACAAATGCGCTCTTATCTGATGCTGACGCCCAGATTTGGGGACTGCTTTTATCAAGGTAGCATTCAAATTCTTGAAATACTTCATCGGAAAAATTTCCGTAACTGCTTTTTTGCCGCGCGCATCTATACAGACTTTGAGTTTTATCTCATCATAATTGCTGTTTACCATTATCGGCGCATCTATGACCATAGGCTCTTTTAATTCGCCGTTCACAAGCGCTACATACTCTTTTCGTACGTTTTTATCTTCAAAAAGTTTTTTCAACCCCCTCTCCTCATTTTTATTTTTTGAAACCATCAGCAGTCCGCTTGTTTCTTTGTCAAGCCGATGAACAATATTGGCGTTTTTGCCGTAAAGATATTTTATCTCGTCATTTAGGGAGTATTCGGTCGCTCTATCTCTTGGGTGCGCCAAAACTCCGCTGGGTTTGTCAAAAACGGCAAAAAAATCATTTTCACATATGGGCAAAAGTCCTCTTGGACGCGGTTCGTAAGCCAAAAGCGTTACAGCGCCCTCTATCATATCGGACTTTCTTTTGACTGCCAGACCATTTTGTAAAAGCTGTTTTCTATCTATCGTTCTTTGCGCTTCGCGCATGCTAAACCCAAGTTCACGCGTCAAAAATGCCCACGCTTTAATAGGTTCTTTTAAAACAAAATCTTTGAAAATGTAAGGCAATTTTTACCCTCTTTTGGCTAAAATCTACTCTTCATAATAATCTGAAATTTATGCATATAATTTTCCTCTTGCATATGACAGAAAAATCTAATTATACCCTTTAAAGGCTTATTTATGGTAGAAAGATACTCAAGACAGCAGATGAGCGAAAAATGGACTCAAAAAGCCAAATACGACGCTTGGCTCAAGGTCGAAAAATCAGCCGTTAAAGCATGGAATGCCCTTGGACTCATACCAGATGATGACTGCGAAAAAATACTCAAAAACGCCGCGTTTGACATACAAAGAATTGAAGCGATAGAGAAAGAGACAAAACACGATGTTATAGCATTTTTGACTTCCGTATCGGAAAGTTTGGGAGATGAAAGCCGTTTTGTGCATTACGGCATGACAAGCTCGGATTGCATAGATACTGCTGTCGCGCTGCAAATCAAAGAGTCGCTTGAACTTATCATTGAAGACATAAGAATACTTCTAAAGGCGCTTAAAAAAAGGGCGCATGAGCATAAATATACGCTTATGGCTGGGCGCTCTCATGGTATTCACGGAGAGCCGATAACGTTTGGACTTGTGCTTGCCGTCTGGCATGACGAAATAAAAAGAAGCCTTGAAAACTTGCTGCATGTAAAGCATGTAATAAGCGTCGGGAAAATAAGCGGCGCGATGGGAAATTTCGCGCACGCCCCTGTTGAGCTTGAAGAGATAGTCTGCGCTGAGCTTGGACTCTCTCCTGCTCCCGCATCAAATCAGATAATTCAGCGCGACCGTTACGCGGCGCTTTTTAATGCGCTGGCTCTGCTTGCCTCTTCATGTGAAAAGATAGCTGTAGCAATACGCCATTATCAACGCACAGAGGTTTATGAAGCGGAAGAGTTTTTCTCAAAAGGTCAAAAGGGAAGCTCTGCTATGCCCCATAAAAGGAATCCCGTGCTTAGCGAAAACATCACTGGACTTTGCCGTATGATAAGAAGTTACGCCGCGCCCGCGATGGAAAATGTAGCCTTGTGGCATGAGCGCGATATAAGCCACAGCTCCGTTGAGCGATTTATCCTGCCAGATGCTTTTATAACTACCGATTTTATGCTTTTGCGTTTGAGTGGCTTGATTGAAAACCTTGTAGTGTATCCGAAAAATATGCTAAAAAATCTAAACCTCACGGGAGGACTTCTCTTTTCTCAGCGCATTTTATTGGAACTTCCAATGCTTGGTGTCTCAAGAGAAGACGCTTACAAAATAGTCCAAAGAAATGCCATGAAAGTTTGGGAAGATTTGCAGCAAGGAAAAGCTGCACTCAACGAAAACGGTGAGAGCCTTTTTTTGCAAAATCTGCTTTTTGATGAAGATTTGAGAACAAAACTAACTGAAGAGAAGATACGCGCATGCTTTGACTACAACTACTACACAAAAAATGTTGACAAAATTTTTAATCGTGTTTTTGAGGAGAGTAAAAAATAATGCTTACTGTTATAAAAAGAAACGGCAGAACAGAGCCGCTTGATGTTTCAAAAATCAAAAAATACACCTCCTCTGCCGTCGAAGGACTGGACAATGTCAGCCTCAGCGAACTTGAAGTGGACGCAAAGATACAATTCCGTGACCAGATAAGCACTGCCGAGATACAGCAGACGCTTATCAAAACAGCTGTGGACAAAATAGATATAGACAGACCGAACTGGACATTTGTAGCCGCGCGGCTATTTTTGTATGACTTGTATCATAGAGTAAACGGCTTTTCAGGATACGGACATTTGAGGGATTACCTTGAAAAAGGCGAAAAAGAGGGACGAATAGTCCTTGGACTCAAAGAAAAATATGATTTGGACGATTTGGACGCTTATATAGACGTATCGCGTGATTTGCAATTTACCTATCTTGGCGTCAAAACGCTGCATGACAGATACCTTTTGAAAAATCGCAAAGGCGAGCCGATAGAACTGCCTCAGCATATGTTTATGGCGATAGCCATGTTTTTGGCGCAAAACGAATTTAACCCGCAGGATTGGGCGAAAAAATTTTACGACCTCATAAGCAAATTTGAAGTCATGCCCGCAACACCTACCCTCTCAAACGCACGAACATCGCGCCACCAGCTAAGTTCTTGCTATGTAGGTTCAACGCCAGACAATATAGAGGGAATATTTGACAGCTTCAAAGAGATGTCGCTTTTGAGCAAATACGGCGGCGGCATCGGCTGGGATTGGAGTTTGGTACGCGCTATGGGCAGCATGATAGACGGACACAAAAATGCGGCGGGAGGCATAATACCGTTTTTAAAAATCACAAACGATATCGCCGTAGCGGTTGACCAGCTTGGAACAAGAAAAGGCGCAATAGCAGTTTATATAGAACCATGGCATATGGATATCTCCGACTTTTTGGATTTAAAGAAAAACTCTGGCGAAGAGAGACGCCGCACACATGAGTTGTTTCCCGCCATATGGATAAATGACCTTTTTATGAGGCGTATAGAAGAGGATGCCATGTGGACGCTTTTTGACCCGTTTGACACGCCTGAGCTTTGTCAATTGTACGGCGAAGCGTTTGAAAAAAGATATGAAGAGTATGAGAAAAACCCGAACATTCCAAAAGAGTTTATCAAGGCAAAAGAGCTTTGGAAAAAGGTACTTACGAACTATTTTGAATCCGGAAGTCCGTTTTTGTGCTTTAAGGACAGTGCAAATAGAGTAAATCCGAACGACCACACGGGAATCATCAGAAGCTCCAACCTCTGCACGGAGATATTTCAAAACACGCAGCCCAACCACTACATGACAAAGGTCGTTTTCAATGACGGCGAAGAGCGCCTGTTTGAAGAGGACGAAGAGGTAAAGACAGATAACAGCATAACCAAAAAAGCCAAAAAGATAACAGCGCTTGACACTATCGGCAACAAAGAGATATTTATCGTAGAAAAGGCGCTCAAAGAGGGAAAAACCGCCGTTTGCAATCTGGCAAGCATAAACCTATCCAAAGTGAACACGAAAGAGGATATAGAGCGCGTCGTGCCAATAGCTATCAGAATGCTTGACAATGTCATAGACCTCAACTTTTACCCTCATGCAAAAGTCAAACACACTAACCTCCTCTCGCGCTCCATAGGCTTGGGCGTTATGGGAGAGGCTCAAATGCTCGCGGAAAAAGGCATTGCGTGGGGCGGATATGACCATTTGTCAAAAATAGATGAAATAATGGAAGCGGTAAGCTACAACGCCATAAAAGCCTCAAGCAATTTGAGTTTGGAAAAGGGCGCATATCCTGAATTTGAAGGCTCAAAATGGAGCAGAGGAGTATTTCCAATAGACATGGCGAACGAAAACGCCAAAAAACTCGTGGACAGAGGCGGACTTTTCGGATACACTTACGACTGGGAGAAGCTAAGAGAGAAGGTTAAAAAAGATGGTATGCGCAACGGCTACCTCATGGCGATAGCGCCCACAAGCTCCATCTCCATACTCGTAGGCACAACGCAGACGATAGAACCCGTCTATAAAAGAAAGTGGTTTGAAGAAAATCTATCTGGCATGATACCCGTAACCGCGCCCAAACTCTCACTTGATACATGGGGCTTTTACACGCCTGCGTACGAGCTTGACCAAAGGCTTTTGATACAAGCAGGCGCAATCCGCCAAAAATGGATAGACCAAGGACAAAGCCTCAATATATTTATCACGCTTGACAAAGCAAGCGGAAAATATCTCAACGACATCTATATGCTGGGCTGGAAGCTGGGACTAAAATCGGTATATTATCTAAGAAGTCAATCGCCAGAAACAAACTCCGTAGATGTCGCCGACAGAACCATAGAGTGCGATGGGTGTCAGTAAAACAAATATTTGATGTGGTTTTGACTCAAAGCAACTCAAAGGAGGAGATTCATGCCAAATAGTGATGATTATCGTCAGTATAGAAAATCTATTTCAGACGAATTAATGTCTATTAGAAGCAGGGTGCGCAACTTTGTTAGAAACTGGGCGGAAGATGGTCGCTACAAAGAAATTATATTAAAAAATGTATTGGAAAGGCTTTTGCCAAAAACTGTTTCAGTTGGAACAGGTTTTGTGGTCGGCGATGACTCAAAGACAAGTTCACAAATTGACATAATTGTATATTTAAATTCCATACCTCCGCTTTTTCTCATAGATGATTTTGTAGTAGTTGTTAAAGAAAGTGTGGTCGGTATTATTGAAGTGAAAACAAAAATTAGGAATGACGATTTTAAAAATATGATGAGGAAAGCACACGAAAATGGTAAATTGATAGGTAATCACATTTTTAATGGACTTTTTGGATACGAATCTACTATTGAAAATAATCCAGACAATTTGCCTGACACCATATCTGATAGTCTAAAAGAGCATAAGGGATATGTTAATAATATTACGTTCGGCAAAAATATTTTTATGAAATATTGGGAAATAAATAAACCAAACGAGGATTTTCCTTATCTGCACTATAGTTTTTACAAATTAGAAAAACTTGCTTTTGGATATTTTATCTCAAATCTAATCGAACACGCATATATCAAAACTACAAATTCGTCAATCCCTAAAACTTTAGAAAAGGCGTTATATCCGATTGACCGTGGAGGCAAAGAAGTTTGTCGCATAGGAAACTATGAAATCGAAATAAAATAGGTGTTTTGTGTGATATTCTTCACCAAAAAAGCACACGAAGCGCAATCATAAAGATATTTTATAGCATGCTCACAAATTTATCCTAACCTGTCATTTCCGCGCAAGCGATAACTTCCCGATAGAAACTCATCACAAGGAATAAGTGGAGGCAGAAATCCAAAAAAAAGACCTTTGAACGAATAGATGCATAGCAAGCGGATTAAACAATTGTTTGCTCACTTTTTGATTTCTTTCATGCTTTTATCTTTTAAAATCATTTTTTGGATTCCCGCCTGCGCGAGAATAACGGAAAGAAAATTTGTTTTTCTGTACAATATACAACGCTTGTTTCAACCATGAGCCCAAAAATACTGCGCTCTCTTTGCATCTCAATTTTTTACTCTATGTTTTTAATCTCCAGCTCAAAACCGATATTTTTTAAATGTGATTCTAAAATGTATTTCATTGAATTTATGAGGCTGGCTTTAATAAAACCAATTATGGAAGAATAGCTCGCCGCACCCAAAGCATCATAATATTCCCGTCTTTGCGTTCTTTCCAAAATAAGCGGAGGATAACCCTCTTTCATAAGCTCATAATTTAAAATCAGTCTTCCTGTTCTGCCATTGCCGTCTATAAAAGGGTGAATACGCTCAAACCTCACGTGAAATATACTTATTTTCTCAACCAAATCCATATTATCGTTCTGTCTATACCATGCAAACAAATCTTCCATATTTTTACTTATCAGATACGGTGGGCTTGCTATCTCCTTATCCATGCCTATTGATACTGGAACTTTGCGGTATTGCCCTGATTGATTTTCATGCTTTGTATTTTTCAAAAGAGTTTTATTAAAATCAAAAATCATCTGTTCAGTAAGTGCAGCTCTATATTCAATGAAGTGCAGCATAATATCTATTGCATATTTATGATTAAGCACTTCAACATAATCATTAAACGGTTTGCTACCGCTCGCGATACCTGTTTCAATCAATACTTTAGTTTCGTTATAGGTCAGAGAGTTGCCTTCTATACCGTTACTCTCGCAGTTAAATTTAATCAACATATTTTCAAAAAAGCTCTCATGATAAGGCTGATATTTGTCGTATATTTTCTTAATATCCAAATAGTTCATTTATGCTCCCGAACACTTTGCGTTGCGCGATAATTGTATTATAAATACAGTTTTTATAACACTTCGGTACAACATTTGTGTCGGTTCAATTTGAACAAATCATCCAAAATCAGTCGATAGCGCAAAAACATCATTTTGCACAGGCATCTGCCCTGCATTTAAATCCGCTGTTTTGATAAATAACTCATCTGCCGCGTCAAATAAATCCGCCGCAGAAGTTTAAACTGGGTTTTACCCCTTTGACATTCTCTTTCTCATTGTAGGGTCAAGGTATTTTTTTCTGACGCGGATGTTTTTGGGCGTTACTTCCACCACCTCATCATCCTCTATCCACTCAAGCGCACGCTCCAGATTTAGTCTGCGCGGCGGTACCAATTTTATCGCCTCATCGCTTCCCGAGGCTCTTACGTTTGTCAGGTTCTTGCCCTTTATAGGATTGACGTCAAGGTCGTTGGGGCGGGAGTGTTCGCCGATTATCATGCCCGCATAAACTTTTGTCTGCGGCTCTATAAACAGCACTCCCCTATCCTGCAAATTCCACAACGAATACCCAAGAGCCGTGCCGTTTTCCATAGATACAAGCGCGCCGTTTGAGCGGTGTTCCACGCTGCCGCTTAAAGGGCGAAAATCCAAAAACGAGTGATTCATAACGCCCTCGCCTTTTGTATCCGTCAAGAACTGGCTTCTAAACCCGATGAGTCCGCGCGCGGGTATCTCAAACTCTATCCTCGTCTGTCCATCTCCCGTTGGATTCATCGCCGTCATCTCCGCTTTTCTTTTGCCAAGTTTCTCTATAACCGTGCCTGTGCAGTCATCGGGCGCGTCAATGACCAAATGCTCAAAAGGCTCCAATTTCACGCCGTCTTCTTCCTTGATGATAACTTCCGGTCTTCCCAAAGAGAACTCAAAACCCTCTCTTCTCATATTTTCAGCCAAAATCGTTATCTGAAGCTCTCCCCTGCCCGAAACTTTAAATTTACCCTCGCCGATGCTCTCATATTTCATTGCGATATTTGTCTTAACCTCGCTCTCAAGCCTTTCGGAGAGTTTGTTTGACGTTACGTATTTGCCCTCAAGCCCTGCCAAAGGACTGTCATTTACGGCAAAAACAACGCTTAGAGTCGGCTCTTCTATATGCAATGGGTCAAGCGGCATGGGATTTGCAGGATCAACTATGCTATCTCCGACATCAAGCGCGTCAAATCCTGCTATGGCTATGATATCGCCTGAACTTGCCTCGTTGATGTCAAGCCGCTCAAGCCCTTTAAATCCGATAAGTTTGCTGATACGTCCGTTTATCCGCTCGCCGTCCGCCTTGGCAAGCATAACGTTTTGGTTTTTCTTCACGGTGCCGTTAAATACGCGCGCTATGCCTATTTTGCCAACATAGTTATCATAATCAAGCGTAAAAATCTGTACCTGCACAGGATTCTCATCTTTGCCGCTTGGGCTTGGAACGTGCGTTGTTATCACTTCAAAAAGCGGTTCGAAATTTTCGTTTTTATCGCTCATGTTTTTTTTAGCGTATCCATCGCGTGCAGCGGCGTAAATCACAGGAAAATCAAGCTGTTTATCATTGGCGTCAAGCGCGACGAAGAGGTCAAATATCTCATTTACCACACGCTCAGGGTCGGCTGCGGGTTTGTCTATCTTATTTATAACGACTATCGGCTGCAGCCCAAATCCCAAAGCCTTTTTCACGACAAACTTTGTCTGCGGCATGACGCCTTCCTGCGCATCCACGAGCAGCAAAACTCCGTCAACCATCTTAAGCACGCGCTCTACTTCGCCGCCAAAATCGGCATGCCCGGGTGTATCTATAATGTTGATTTTATAATCTTTGTAAGTGATAGATGTGTTTTTGGAGAGAATCGTTATGCCTCTCTCTTTTTCAATATCGTTACTGTCCATCATTCGCTCACCTGCAGTCTGGTGTTCGGCAAAAGTTCCCGACTGCTTCAAAAGCTCGTCCACAAGAGTGGTTTTGCCATGATCAACGTGTGCGATGACGGCAATATTTCTTATCATAATATACTCCTAATTTTATTGAGGCGGTATTTTACCCAAAATATACTATAAATGGTATTAAGCGTAAAGTTTTTCACATTTTCACATTGTCTATTAAAAGTTTTTCACATCTATTTTTTTGGGGATTTTTCGGCGGCGCAGCGGATATTTGGCGCAACTTTTTTCACAGCTTTTATTCGCTTTATCAGCACACTGCAAATCGCCGCAGCTGTTGATAAAATGTCCAAGACAAACGAAGCGATTCGCTTGTCTTGACACTATTTATAACAACTCTTTGCGGAAAAAAACATGAGAATAGTCTATATAAACCAGAAAATAAAAATAGTAATAAACATTTCCATCGTCTTTATGGCAATACCATGATGTACCGTCAGTGCCGCAATCAGCATTATCAAAAAACGCTCCGCTTGCAGTTGCGCTTGTATAATATTCGTCAAATTTCGCGCTCATGTTACCCTCATAATTTGTATCTGTAACTGCTCCAAGCAAGTCAGTATCTATTTCGCCGAATATTTCTGTAAATTCGTCTGTTTCTATGCTTCTATCGGCACCAAGAACTACACCTATATACGACGAGCCTTGCCATGCTTGCGCAAAAGTATATGCGTAATTCAAATCCTTAGACGTAGGGTCGCGCAAACTATAACTATACCAAAACTCATTCTCGTCAGTATAGTCTTCGTCGTCATACCCAAAATCGCTATTGGCACTTATCGCAGCATTATAGTCTCTTGCCAATTGCGCGGAAGAGTTATCGTAATACGTTAAATATTTCTGCTCATTAATTAGAGCATGACCTGTCGTGTCAAGAGGTGGAAAATTTGACAAAAAGTCATCAATAAAATCACTGTTGCCGCCATTTGAACCGCCGCCTCCGCCACAGCCGATGAACAAAAACAGAACGGAAAGTGAAACTAAAAGTTTGCTTAAACTACTTAGAGAGAGAGAGAGAGAGAGAACGCTTTAAACTTAAAAGAGTTTGAAGTTTGAGAGTTAGTCTGGAAAGAAGTCTCAGAGACAGCCGTTTGACGCCTTGAAATGTCAGGAATATGCACTAACATATAAGCCCCTTTAAAGAAATTTATTTACCAAAAGTAAACTTGCATGATTATATCAAATTTTGTAAAAAAAGAGTATTTTTCAGTAATGGATTTTAAATTATTTGAAGTTTGCAGGTTTTTATTGCGGGAAAAGTCGTCATTCTCGCGCATTCCTCCCGTCGTCATTTTCGCACTCCATGTAAAGCACATATCGCAAAAAAGGCTAAAATCCATTCCTTCCTGTCATTTCCGCGCCTCGCCCTCTATCGATCGTTCATATAACCACTCTGTCATTTCTGCTTCTTTCTCTGTCATTTCAATGTTCCCCTCCCCGTCATTCGCGCGTCTCTCCATCTGTCATTCCCGCGCGAGCAAAGAGTTTTCACAGAAAACGATATTTGCGAGGAAAGCGGGAATCCAAAAGGAATTAAGCAGCTTGCAAAACGCAATCTCTCTTTGCATATAAAATTTTTAAAAATTTGGATTCCCGCCTGCACGGGAATGACGGTGGTGGCGGATTTTCGCATCTCTCATGATGACTTTATGCGGAAATGACAAAATAACAACAGCTGCAATATTATTCCCATTTGACGCTGCCAAGCATTTGACAAAATCAAGGAAAAAGAGATTCAAACTATTTGAAATTATTTTTTTGCAAAAAAATAACAAGTTTTTGAATCTCCCTTGATTTTATTAAAATACGCAGGTTTATTTACGAAGTAAACAGCGGCACTGGGCAATTTCTTTGGTTACTTTCTTGTTTGCACAAGAAAGTAACTATTCGCATATTGTCATTCCCACGCATTCTATACTTTCGCAGGAAGCTCATCGCGAGAAAAGCGGGAATCCAAAGAATTTAAAAACACTTTGCGAAAGTTAAACCTTAGTTTTCCGATAAACTTAATAAACATATAAGAATCTTTGCAGTAAAATCGCTATACAAAAACTACATGGAGGTCAATCATGAAGGCTTTACTGCGCGGTGCATTTGCAACCGCTCTTTTCAGTGTTGCCGCAATTGCGGCTGATTCGCTTGTAACCACCGAGTGGCTTGCGCAAAATTTAAATAACCCGAAAGTAAGGATTATAGAGGTGAGCGTAAATCCCGGCGTGTACGAGCGTGGACATATCCCCGGTGCGCTTAATTTCTCATGGCACACCGACTTAAACGATAAAGTTAAAAGAGATATAGTGAGCAAGGAGGATTTTGAAAAACTGCTCTCAAAAGCTGGTATAGACAAGGATACTACGGTCGTTTTGTACGGCGATACCAACAACTGGTTTGCCGCATGGGGCGCTTGGGTATTTGACATATATAATGTCCCGAATACCAAACTTCTGGATGGCGGACGCGTAAAGTGGGAAGCTGAAAACAGAGTGCTTGACAATAAAGCGCCTGAATTTAAAGCGGTAAACTTTAAAGTCAGTAAGATAAATTCGGATTTGCGCGCGTATTTGAAAGATGTAGCAGCTGTTGCAAAGGGTAGTTCGAACGCTAAATTGCTTGATATTCGTTCCCCAGACGAGTACGCGGGCAAAGTTTTTGCACCTGCAGGCATTCAAGAGCTCTCTATCCGCGCGGGGCATGTTCCCACAGCCGTTAATGTTCCATGGGGGCAGGCTGTAAATAAGGATGGTACATTCAAATCCGCCGAAGAGCTTAAAAAACTTTATGCAAGTGTCGGCATAGACGGCTCAAAGCCTGTCATAACATATTGCCGAATAGGCGAACGCTCAAGTCATTCATGGTTTGCGCTTAGCAAAATTCTCGGCTACAAGACAAAAAATTATGACGGTTCATGGACTGAATACGGCAATGCTGTAGGAGTCCCCATAGACAACCCAGCAGGCACTATCTGGTCTGCTAAATAATTTATCCAGCCCGCTTTAAAGCGGGCTTTCTAAGGAAAAAGCGTGCAGCAAAAAATATCACTTATTTTGACCATTGCCATACTCGCTTTTGCTTTTTATCTCTCAAATATCCCAAATGGCAAAATCCCCTCTTTCGCCCTGCTGTGCGGCTTGTCGCTTGGCGTTGTTATGCAAAGAAGCAGATTTTGTTTTTACTGTCATTTAAGAGACTGGTTTGAGTACAATGACCCGCGCGGAGCGTTGGCGCTGCTTTTGGCAATCGCCATAGGGCTTACAGGCTATACGGTAATTTTGGGAAGCTGGCAGCCAAATCCACTTTCAGGCACTATTCCACCCGATATACATGTGGGAGCCGTCAGCGAAGTACTTTTTGCCGCAGGAGCTGTTTTTGGGCTTGGCATGGTTATAACCGAGTCTTGCATAAGCGCGCACTGGTATCATTTGTCGGAAGGTTCTTTTATCTCATTTTTTGCACTTATCGGCACAGGTTTTGGTTTTTTCATAGGCTTTAATACATGGAACAGCTTATACAGCCTGCGGATAGCTGACGCGCCCGTTATATGGCTGCCGTCATATTTTGGATACAGCGGCGCTTTGATTTTGCAGCTTAGCGTTATTTTACTGCTTGCCCTGTTTTTATGGCGCGGATTTTCCGACGAAAAAGAAGAGAGCGTATCAACCTTTGTACCATCCTCTTTGCAAATCTGGAAAAATTTATGGACAAAACAGTGGAGTTATTGGAGCGGCGGGCTTATCGTGGGGCTTATCAGCATAGCCGCGATTGTCCGCATGAAGCCTTTGGGAGTAACCGCAACAATCGCTTCATGGGTTCGCAAAATATCAAATGAATTCGGCTTGATACCGTCAAGATTAAATGGGCTGGACGCTTTTGCAGGCTGCGGCAGTCTGCCTCAATATTTTTGGCTTAATCAAGACGCTTTATTGCTGCTTGGAATTGTAACAGGCTCTTTTATAGCCTCTTTTGCAGGAAAACATTTTGAATTTCAAAAACCAACGCCTAAAGAAGCGCTGCTCGGACTAATCGGCGGAACAATGCTCGGCTGGGGAGCGATGAGCGCAATCGGATGCACCATCGGCGCTTTGCTTTCGGGAACACAAGCAGGCGCGCTTTCGGGCTGGGTCTTTGGAACTTCTATGCTGCTTTCTGTTTGGATTGGTATAAAAATAAAAAGACGGTTTTATTTATCATCGCAATGACGCTCTTTTATTGTCGTAAATTCTGGATTGCAGCGCTTCCACAATAACAGAAAAGTTTGCCATTTTTATAATTGAATGACAAGCAAAACATATACGCCGCCTTTTCGTCATTTCCGCAGTTGAACAAAAGTTTTCATAAAGAAACGCAATCGCGAGGGAAGGCAGGAATCCAATGGGAGTTGAAAAAAATAAACATCTTATCATTCATTTTTTGATTTTAAAATATTGAAGTAAAAAAGTTTAGATTCCCGTCTGCGCGGGAATGATGGAGGAGGACGCTGTATTTTTTTCGTTTTAAGCTTTGCAGATTGATTTATGCTCTCAATCTTTGTGCATGAGTTAGAGCGACTGCGATGGCGTCAGTTATGTCCAAAGGTTTTATCTCCTGATTTATCCCCAAAATCCTTTTAACCATAAAAGCCACCTGCTCTTTTTTTGCCTTCGCCTTTCCCGTAACCGACTTTTTCACCTGCAGCGGCGTATATTCGCTGAAGTTTCCGAAAACCTGCAAAACCTTAAGGCTCAAAGCGCCTCTAAACTGCGCAAGTTTCAAAACGGTTTTCGGATTGTACGCGTAGAAAATATCTTCTATAGCTACTTCGTCCACTTTATTATTTTGAAAGATGATATCAATGCCTTCGACAAGCTCCGTTATCTGATATTGAAGTTCGCTTGATTTTATCTTGATGAGTCCCGCCTCAATGAGTTTGAGTCTGTTTGAGTTTTTCTCTATGACGGCATATCCGCAGTTTTTGCTTCCAGGGTCTATTCCTAAAATGGTCAATCATATCCTTTGTAACGTTTGTGCAATTGTAACACTCTTTTATTTAACATACAATTCAACCAAAATTGGATAAAATGGAAAATTTTATAGAGTTGATAGATTTGTTGTAAGGATTGTTAATTTGGGGGCAAAGTTGATAGAGAGTGTATTTGAACTTTTAAAAGCTGAAATACCGCTGAATGAATACAGCAGATATATTAAACAACTCTCTTTCAACGAAAAAGAGTCCAAAACTAATTTAAGCGTTTTTAACGTGCCAAATCAACTCATATTAAGCTGGATAAAAACAAGATACGCGGCAAAACTTTCGCAGCTGTTTGAGCTGAAAACAGGCGCGAAACACTCTGTTGCATTTATCATAAAAGACGGCGCAGACGGCGAGCTTAAAAAAAATTCTCTGAAACATCAAAATATTGAGAATATGAGAAGCGCCATCTTAAATCCTTCATACAATTTTGATAATTTTGTCGTGGGAAATTCAAACCGTTTTGCTTTTAGTACGGCAAAAACGATAGCAAACAAGCCCGGAGCTGTTTATAATCCCGTATTTATTTATGGTCCGACAGGACTTGGCAAAACGCATCTTATCCATTCGATAGGAAATCACGCTCAAAGCAAAAATAAAACCGTTATTTACGTTACAAGCGAGCAGTTTATGAATGATTATATTCATCATCTTAAAAACGATACGATGGACCAGTTCAGAGAACGCTACAGAGAGTGTAACATTTTGCTTATAGACGATATACAATTTTTTCAGGGGAAAGTCGGTACGCAGGAGGTATTTTTTCATATATTTAACGAACTTCACACGCTGAAAAAGCAGATAGTTTTAACTTCCGATAAGCCGCCAAAAATGATAGACGGCATAGAAGAGAGACTAAAAACGCGCTTTGAATGGGGAATTATAGCCGATATATCTATCCCCGAGCTTGAGACAAAAATATCCATCATCAAAAAAAAGTGCGAGCTTGACAAGGTTGATTTGACAAATGACATTATAAATTATATAGCTACAAACATGGGAGATAACATAAGAGAGATAGAAAGCGCTATCATCAATATAAACGCTTATGCCTCCTTGATGCGTCAGGAAATAACGCTTGATTTTGCAAAAAAAGTAATCAAAGACCAAATCAGAGAGAGCCGCGAAAATGTAAATATAGAAGATATCATTTACATTATCTCAAAAAATGAAAATATCAAACCAAGCGAGATAAAATCAAAAAAACGTTCTCAAAAAATCGTAGAAGCAAGGCGTATCGTTATCTATCTTGCGCGCTCTCTAACACCAAATTCAATGCCTTCAATCGCTTCGTTTTTTGGTATGAAAGATCACACGGCGATTTCACACAATATACGCAAAACAAGTGAATTAATTCAAAGCAGCGAGAGCTTCAGACTAAAAATAGACGAGCTAAAAAACAAAATTCTAAATAAGAGTGTACAACAGTGAAAAACAATCTTTATTTAATTCACCTCAAAAACAGCGATTTTTTGGTAGAATTGAGATGTTTTTCACATTTTCAACACAGTTACTATTACTGTTATCTATTTTTATAAATAAAAATATTCAAGGAGAAAAAATGAAAGTTATTGTTGCTAAAAGCGTTTTGGAAAATATACTCACAAACGCACAATCATATCTTGAAAAAAGAGATTTGAGCCAGATAACATCACATGTATTATTGCATGTAGAAAATGAAACGTTAAGCGTAAAAGCTACTGATTTTGAGATAGGTTTTAGTTACATAAGCTCACAGATAGAAGCAAATGAAGACGGATATGCTACGGCAAACGGAACAAAACTACTTCAAATAATTAAAAGTTTCAAAGAGGATAATATTACTCTTGAAACGATAACAAACTATCTTTATATAAAGCAGAACAGTTCAAAGTTTAAACTTCCCATGTTTAATCATCTCGAATTTCCATCTTTTCCTGAGATAGAGAACAAACCAAAATTTGACATAGATGCTGAAAGTTTTTCAAAAGCCGTTAAAAAGATAACTCCAGCGATTGATACAAACAATCCAAAGTTTGAATTAAACGGCGCTTTGATAGATATAAAAGATGATTTTATAAATTTTGTAGCAACAGATACAAGAAGACTTGCAATATTTAAGCAAAACAGGCAGGCAGAGAAAAACTTCTCGCTTATTATCCCAAAAAAAGCAATAATAGAGTTTGGAAAACTATTTTTTCAAGATATAGAGATATTTTACGATGAAAATACCCTTATAGCAAAGTCTGAAGATTTTCTATTTTTTACTAAGCTTATCAATGGAAAATTTCCTGATTATGAGAGAATTATTCCAAAAGAGAAGCATTTTAGAATTCAGTTGAGCCGTGATAAGATGGTAGAATCCATAAAACAAATAGCAATAATTTCAAATGAGATAAAGACAACATTTAAACAAAAAAATATAATTTTTGAGAGTTTAAATGAAGAAAATATAGAAGCAAAAACAGAGATAGAGTTTGAAACGGGACTTGAGGATGAGATAAGTCTATCATTTAACAGCAAATATATGCTGGATTTTTTAAGCAGTATAGAGGAAAACAGCTTCGTTTTGGGATATAATGATTCTAATATGCCTTTTACACTTGAAGCAAAAGATTTTATGACAATCGTTATGCCAATAATCAAATAATAATTTTAGGAATAGACATGAGCAATTACGCAGCAGAGAATATTAAAGTTTTAAAAGGGCTTGAAGCAGTTAGAAAACGCCCTGGAATGTATATAGGAGATACTAATGTAAACGGTCTTCACCATTTGATTTACGAAGTTGTTGATAACTCCATAGATGAAGCTATGGCAGGTTACTGTGATACGATATATGTTGAACTGACAAATGAGGGTTCGGCTATAATCACAGATAACGGACGCGGTATCCCTGTAGATATGCACCCTACGGAAAATATGTCTGCTGCTACTGTAGTTTTGACGGTTTTACATGCGGGCGGAAAATTTGACAAAGATACTTATAAAGTAAGCGGCGGACTTCATGGAGTTGGTGTATCTGTCGTAAATGCGCTCTCTTCAAAGCTTGTGGTTCACATCAAAAGAGACGGCAGCGAATACAGACAAGAGTTTAAAAAAGGCATTCCGCAGTATGATTTGGAAGCGATAGGAACTTCAAAAAAAACAGGAACAACGGTAGAATTTTGGCCTGATGCAGAGATATTTGAAGTAACTGAGTTTGATTTTGATACATTAGCTAAGAGATTTAAGGAGATAGCATATCTAAATCCTAAAATCGTTATAAATTTTAAAGACAACAGAAACGGCAGAAGTGAAAGCTATCATTTTGAAGGCGGTATAGAGCAGTTTGTGCTTGACTTAAATCACAAAGAGATTGTTGCAAAACCTTTTCATTTTCAAAGTGACGTGGAGGATTTGGATATAGATATAGCTTTTGCCTATAATAGTTCATACAGCGAAATATTTTACTCATTTGTCAATAACATAAAAACACCCGAAGGCGGTACACATGAGAGCGGATTTAGAGCTGGGCTTACAAGAGCCATAGTAAATTATATAAATTTAAATGCAAATGCGCGTGAAAAAGATGTAAAGATAACAGGTGAAGATGTTCAAGAAGGACTTATAGCCATTGTAAGTGTAAAAGTACCTGAACCTCAATTTGAAGGTCAGACAAAAAGCAAACTTGGAAATTCATACGTAAAACCGCTGGTGCAAAGATACACTTATGAACAGCTTGTAAAGTATTTTGAAGAAAATCCTATAGAAGCAAGGGCCATCATGAACAAAGCCTTAGCTGCGGCGAGAGGCAGAGAGGCAGCGAAAAAAGCAAGAGATTTGACAAGAAGAAAAGATGCGATGAGTGTCGGAACGCTGCCTGGAAAACTCGCCGACTGCCAAAGCAAAGATGCTGAAATATGCGAATTGTATCTGGTGGAGGGAGATAGTGCTGGAGGTTCGGCAAAACAAGGTAGAGACAGAGTTTTTCAAGCTATTTTACCGCTTCGCGGAAAGATTTTAAATGTTGAAAAAAGCAGGCTTGACAGGATTTTACAGACCGAAGAGATAAAAAATATGATAACAGCTTTTGGCTGCGGAATTGCCGAAGAGTTTGACGAAAATAAGATGAGATACCACAAAATTATCATTATGACGGATGCCGACGTGGACGGAAGCCATATCCAAACACTTCTTTTGACATTCTTTTTTAGATTTTTAAAACCAGTCATTGAAAACGGTTATATCTATTTAGCCCAACCGCCGCTTTACAGATATAAAAAAGGCAAAAAAGAGATTTATCTCAAAGACGACAAAGCTATGAATGAGTTTTTGATAACCAACGGCATAGAAAATATGGAGTTTCAAGGTATAGGCACGAACGATATAGTAAACTATTTTAAGATAGTTTCAGCATACAGAGGCGTATTAAAAGAGCTTGAAAAGAGATTTTCCGTGATTTTGGTTGTAAGAAAGCTTATAGAAAATCCAGACCTTATCTCAAAGCCGTTTGATGAGCTTTACAAAGATGTAGAGGCTTTTGTAAAAGAGCATGGATTTAACATACTAAATCATATCGTTACAAATGATAAAATCCACCTCTACATTCAGACAAAAGAGGGACTTGAAGAGCTCGTGATAGACGACGAACTCTTTACAAACAACCTCTACCAAGAAGCGCTTTACATTTACGACAAAATAAAATCAAGAGATATTTCCGCATTTGAGGGAAAAGACCCAATCGATGTTCTTGAAGATATAGAAAAAAATGCGAAAAAAGGCGCTTACATACAGCGTTACAAAGGTTTGGGCGAGATGAATCCCGAACAGCTTTGGGAAACTACAATGAATCCCGAAAACCGCCGATTGCTTCAAGTCAAGATAGAAGACGCGCAGTCTGCAAGCGACACTTTTGCACTATTCATGGGTGATGAGGTTGAACCAAGACGCAAATATATACAAGACCATGCGAAAGATGTGAAATATCTGGATGTTTAATGCTCTATTCGGAATTTAAAGAGAGGCAAAATAGATTTGTTACAGCGCTGAAAATCGGTCTGCCGTTTTTGGCGTTGATAATTGTGTACATGGGCGTTTTCGCGATATTTGAGATACAATCAAACAATTTTGTTTTACTGCTTTTGTTTATTTTCACCTATGTTTATTACATTTTTTACATGATATATAAGGGCTTTCGAGAGTCTTTGATAGATTATACTCAGGCTTTCAATGCCCACACTATCATAGAAGAGATACAAAAAGTCATCAATAAAAAGAATAAAGAGGGTTTTATTGCAATGTTAAGCGTACTGAATATCTCTTCCATAGGAGAGCAGTACGGCGTTAATGTTCAAAATCAGATACTA
Source organism: Campylobacteraceae bacterium (assembly GCA_031276365.1). Lineage (GTDB taxonomy): Bacteria > Campylobacterota > Campylobacteria > Campylobacterales > Campylobacteraceae > JAIRKW01. Next base: position 25,194 of record JAISNG010000103.1, read on the forward strand.
AAAAACCTTGTTGAAAAATTAAACGCCTATCTTTCGTCTTTCGGACTTAAGAAAATCCCTGTCGGACATTATCAAAACGGCGATTTTTTGCTTATTTTTAACGATATCAACAGTAAAAAACACTTAGACCATCTGCTCACAGGTTTTTGTAAAGAGATAAAGGCAAAAGGCATTTTCAAAATAGAGATAAAGCTTAAATCAGTTACGATAGAAAAAAGTTATGACAATAATGTCAGAAATATCATCTCAAAACTTATCAACAGCCTTCATAATATAGAGAGCGATTTGCAGGATATTTTAAAACCAGACGAATTTGACCATCTTGTTAAAAATGCCATACATTCGCGTAATTTTATCTTTAACTACCAATCCTTATACGCGTTTGAAAATACAGAAAAGCGCACAAATATTTTCAACGTAAACACAAAGCTTTTGATAGACCATTACGGCGTATTGACCCGCTCGCAGATAGTATATTCCGTGAAAAAAAACGGTTATGAGATAAAGTTTGACCAGTTTATTTTGGAGATGCTTTTTGGCGAAATAAAATTGATACTTTCAAGATATCCTGATTTTCGTTTTATCGTCAAAATCTCTGCCGTCTCTTTTAGAAACAGAGGTTTTTTGGTGTTTGTCAAAGAGCTTTTGAAAAATACGGACATTAAGGCAGGCAGCATCTATTTTGCATTTGAAGAGAAAAAAACATATGATGAATTTGAAAGATTTAAAGAGATTATAAATGACTATAAAGGGTTGGGATTCGGAGTTGTTTTGGAGCGTTTTGGAGCGAGCAATTCAGGTCTTGAATACTTAAAACATGGATTACAGTTTGATATCATAAGTTTTGATTTGGAGTTTATAAAAAATATTTATATCAAAAACTACAAATTGACACTTAAAACTTTCTCCTCTTTGGCTAAAAAACTCAACATCAAAACACTTGTAAAATTCATAGACAAAGAGAGTATTTTAGATGCCTTAAAAGAGGTAGAGCCTGATTTTGTGCAGGGATTTTTATTTGACAAGCCACACGAATTTAAAGATTTTTAAGGAAAAATAGATGAAATACGGTGAAAAGATTATAAAAGAGTTTGATATTGAAAAAGACTTGGAGATTTGGGAAAACAGTCATAAAAAAAACTATAT
>JAISNG010000121.1 GCA_031276365.1 Campylobacteraceae bacterium
AACAATATCATACATGCACTTCATCATTTCGCGCCATCCCCGCAATGATAATATGAAAACGATACATAAATGATAACCTCTCTTCCGTTGTACCCGTGTGAACTGTACTATAAGTAAAAACACAGAATTCTACCTCTCAGTCATTTCAATGCAAACAGTGCAACATTAGTTGTTGTTAGAAGTATAAAAATTCTCTCTGTCACTCTTGCGACCGAACGACAAACAAAAACGCAGAGATTCCCCCATTTCCGTCATTCCCGCCTGCGCAGGAATGACGGAATAAATGACGTTTCGGCTTTCATACATGAATTACGGAGGAGATATTACAGAAACATATATTTGTTTTTATATATGATATTTGTATGCAATGATTTTCACTGCTATTTTCTGTGGAGATGTTTTTTTAATAATTTATCAGTTCAAGCGGGTTTATATGGTAGTTTTTTTGCGTAACTTCAAATGTCAAATCTCTCTCCACTCTGCCTATCACATAACCTTTCTTTATCTTTTCACCAGGTTGAATGGTCGGCGCGATTTTTGAAAGATGTGCATAAATTGTATGGATACCATTAGAATTTTCAACAATTACAACGTTTTTCAGTATTGAAGTCTCTTTAGCAAAAATCACTTTTCCATCAAGTACATTTTTTACTTCGCTGTTTGGTGATGCGGCGCGAAGTACAACTGATTCGTTAAAAATCTTTATATTGTATATCGGGTCTATATAGTCGCCGAATTTTTGCTGTATTGTGAATTTGCTAAGCGGCGCGATAGTTTTTACGCCTTTATACGAGCGGACTTTGCTTGCTTGATACGATGAGCCGAGTTTTCGTACGCTTTCAAAATTATCAGGCACTACTACGGCGCTCACGCTTTTGTCGCGCTCCAGAATCTTTAGTCCCTCCAGCGTTTTTTGCAGTTCGGATTTTTCGCTTTGTATGACTTTGATGCGCTGTGTGTATTCGTTTCTCTCTTTTTCTATATTGCTTATGGTTTTTGTTTTACTGTTTTTCAATGTGTCAAGACTTCTCTTTTTTGCCGCCAATTCATCTATGGTGCGTTGTATCACTTTTAGTCTTTCATTTGAGTATTTTATCTGTTCATTTGTTTTATTGTATTTTTTAGAATACTCTTCAAAATCCCTGTTTGTTGCTGCTCCGAGCTGTTTTAAAGCCTCGTTTGCTATGATGCTCTCCATCCCCTCTTCATAATCCTTGTCTATGACCAGAAGATACGAAAAATCTTTCGTTATTATCTCAGTGAGGTTCTTTTCTATCTCTTTTTGCTCTTTTTTGAGGTTTTGGTTGTTTTTCTGAAGCGTTACGAGTTCATCCCTGATATCATCTACCTCTTTTTGCTGTTTGGCAATTTCGCTATTTAGCTGTTTGATTTCATTTTCAGTTTTTTTTAAGGCGTTTTCCTCTTTTTGCAGTGTTTTTGATATTTCGCCAAGTTCGCGTTTAAGACTTTTTTCAAGTTGATTTTTACTTTCAAGTGTTTTTGAACTATTTGCTATTTGTTCGTTTGTGTTATTGGCGGCATGCAAATAAAATGCAGATAGTATCAGAAAAATAGTCTTTTTCATCAAACCTGTTTTACTTTCATCATCGCCAAAGTTGTTGAAATGATAGATATGACAAGCGCGATACCAAGCAGTATACTGCCATCCATGAAGATATTAAAGTGCGGGATATTGATGTTTAATTCACTCAGCGCATTAACAGCAGAGGGGATTTTATCAAATATATAAAAAACCGCCGCCGCGCCAAATGACGCCAGAAGCGAGTCTGTTACAGCCATTTTATACAAAGCGGCGCTTTTTCGCCAGTACGAAGCTCCGAAAAGATTCATCACGAACATTCTCTCTTGATGTTCGTAAGTCCAAATACGCATCTGTTTTACGATAAGAAGCAGTGAAATAATTACGACAAAAACGACAAAAACGCTCACTATGAAGTTTAAAAGCTTAAGCATATGGTAGATTTTGTTGTATGTTTTTGCGAAAATCTCCACTTTTGTAATTGACTGATATTGCAAGAGGTCGTTTTTTAGCGAATTTGCAATGCTTGCAGAGGGAAAACGATTCAGTTTTAGCGTATAAAATTTTGGCATGGACTCCTTGAGGGATTCCATGTGCTGAATGGTTATATCATCTTTAAAACGCGATAGAACATTGTCTATGTCAATCTCTTCTACAGATTTGATAATTTGCCTGTAATTTATCAATTCATCTTTATCTATAGCCGCGCTTGCGCTGATAACTACGGAGTAGTCGTCCGCAAGATAGTTTTCATACTCTTTGATGATTTTATTGATAAATACGACAAACTGTAGACTGCAAAGCAGCACAAAGAGCGAAAAAACTACGGAAAAGTGGTTTTTAAACAATCTCATGTAAAAAACCTTCATCTATAAAAAAATGCTTGTAATGAATGTTGATTGTCGATGGTATATGGTGCGTTACGACAACTACAGTTGTGTTTAAAAACTCTTTTGCACTGCGCAAAAGATTCCAAATAACTTCACTTGAGTAATCGTCAAGATTGCCAGTAGGCTCATCTGCAAGGATAAGTATGGGATTGTGCGCCAAAGCTCTTGCCATCGCGACTCTCTGCTGTTCGCCGCCGCTTAATTCCAGAGGATATTTATTTGCTTTATGTAAAAGTTTCACATGTTTTAAAAGTTTGTGCGCCTGATTGATACAGATGGATTTTGCAAAGCCGTTTATCATCAATGGAAGCATGACATTTTTTTCAATCGTCCACTCGTTGATAAGTCTATAATCTTGAAAAATGATGCCGATATGGCGTCTTAGCGTATTTAATTTTGCATTTGTTATATCTCTCATATCAAGTCCGCATACATTTAAATTTCCAGCGCTTGGCGTTATCTCTCCGTATATGGACTTCAAAATCGTACTTTTGCCGCTGCCGCTTTTACCGACTATAAATACAAAATCTTTCTGTTCTATAACAGCCGTTGCATCTACTATAACAGGTTTGCCCCCATACCCTAAAGAGAGCGAATTCATCTCTATCAAACTACCCATTTAACCACTTTTTCATAATTTCATGCGCTGTTTTGTTTGCTTTTGTGGTGTACGCGCCGTTTGGAAAATAGGCTATCTTATCCTCTTGGACGATGATAAACATATGTTCCGCCCTGCCGCTTGCGCCAAATGAAGTTCTTATCACAACTTTTTTACAGCCTGCATGCATCTCTTCAAAATGTACAAAAAAATCATCACCAACAAAAAGCTTCGGAGTGAAATTTTGTCTAATTTTATCAATATTATTTAAAAAATCAAAATCAAGCCTTGAAAGTGCGCTGTTATCGGGACTTAATTTAGTATTAGTTAATGTAATGTCATAAATATTTTTTTCCAGGCGCTTCCATCTGTCTTCATATTTACTGCTTATCTCAAGGTCAAAATTTTTCAAAATCCTGATATCGCTTTGCGCATTTTGTATGAAGATATCAAGCGCATATTTGAAGTACTCTTCGCTGTCTGTTCGCAGTTCCAATGTGCCGCCTACTTTCAAAACTCTCAAAGCTTCATCTGTAAAAGAGGGATTTATAACTCTTCTGTGCGGTTTTTTATCCCATGGAACAGGAAAATGGATAAAAATCCTTGAAACAGAGTTTGAGCGCAGAAATTCCATCAAGATTCTTGAGTCGTAATCAACCAAAATCACATTTTCAAGCCCCAAAATACCGCACTGTTTTGCGGCTTGTTCTATGGAAGGCTTGTGTATCTCAACGCCGATAATGAGTTTGTCGGGATTGTTTTTGGCTTGATATAGAAGATGTCTGCCGCTGCCAAATCCTATCTCTAAAAACAGCTCTTTGTCAAATGTAAAATTTTGCGCGAAAAAATCTATCTCTTTGATGATAGGATTTTTTGTTTTTACTCTGTTTGAGCAGGTGTTGTCAAAAAGGATATTACAGTTTGCCTTTTTTGCGTACTCGCGAAGCGCTCGCTGTAAAAATATGACTTGCGAAGGGCGTGAAAGTTTTTCGCCTTTTATGAGAAATTTCGGCGATTTATTCTTTACAAGTATAAAAAACTCTTCACCCTCACAGCGCGTGAATATATAGTCCGAATCTTTTGAACTTACTTCCCATAAAAAATCACAGCCTCCACTGCTAAACGGCAATGAAAGCTTGGCGATAAAATCAGTTACGATATTTGGCATCAGAGTATTTATTTCTGTGCGGCGTTGTTGTTAGGAATGGTAATAACGGCTTTGGACGATGCTTTGGATACTAATCCGTATCTATCAATAGCAAAAACGGTATATGAATACTCTACTCCATGTGCCACATCGCTGTCCACAAAAGTGTTTCGCATCACATTTGTGTAAGTCAGCGTGCCGCTTTTGCTTACGCGTTCTATTTGATATTTGACAGCTCTGCTTGAAGTATCGCTCCAGCCGATAAGCACTTTTGCCGAGTCATGTTTGATAACATTTATCGCAGGAGCCGAAGGCGCTTCAAGCGTAGAACCCATGACGGGTACGGCTTGTCTTTGAGACTCCAGACCGTCTTTGTCCGTAACGGTTACATAATAGTATTTGGCTGCTCCGTCGTCTTTTATGATATCTTCATAACTTAGAGATTTTGTTTTAGCCAAAAGCGTAAAAAAGAGGTTTGAAAAATTGGCTCTGTAAACACTGTAATACAAAATATCCTGATGAGAAGAAGCGTCCCATGAGATGAGTATCTTTCTTGGCAGATTGTTCGTTGTTATGATATTTTCCACAACAGGCGGAAGTTGTTTTGTCTGCGCTTCTACTATTTCGCTTGGAGCGGATAAAATCCCATCATAAGTTTTGGCTATAATCCTGTATCTGTATGATTTGCTGTCGGCTAATTTATCGTCTATATATTCCGCACTGAGCCTGCCCTCTACCGTTGATAGCCGCGACCATTTTGACGAAGTGAAATCGTTTCTTTCTATGATATATCCCGATACTCTTTCAGACGGATGCGGACGCCATATAAGCTTTATGCGTCCTGGAAGTCCTATCATAGCCTGAACAAAAGGGACGGACTCTATAGCACTTTTTGTTGATACAGTTATGGTTGCGCTTGGATTTGATTCGCGTTTGTCTTTCGAAAAAGCACTGAGTTTGTATAGATATGTGGTGTTTGGAGCAAGATTTTTATCCGTAAAATGCGAAGTATATCTGTCTTCTATCGTTGCTACACGCTCAAGTTTGCCGTTATTTTTGTTGGCTTCGGCTCTGTAGATGTGATATCCCTCTATATTTAGATTGTGTATCGGAGACCACTCAAGCGCGATTTGCGTTATATCTGAAAGTGATTTTATATCGCTTAAAACGGGGAGATTGGGGTCAATAGTCGGTTTTTGCGGAACTGCTGGATTTTGGCAGCCGCTAAAAAGCGCTATTAAGGCGCAAAACAACAGTATCGGTACAAAGCGTTTCATGGAGTTTCTCCTTAGTGAAAAATCTAAACAGCTGCTCTTTGAAATCATCATATAAAGGGGCGGTAAAAGCCATCTTTTCGCCGCTTTTAGGATGAATCAAATATAAATAATAAGCATGCAACATAATTCTATCAATTTTATCTTTTTGGCTCTTAAAACCGTATAAATTATCGCCTAAAATATGGCGTCCAAGCGCACTTAAATGTACTCTTATCTGATGTGTTCTGCCTGTGTAAAGTTTGGCGCCAATGAGTTCTGTCTGTTCTATTTCATTTGTAAGCAGTGAACAAAATGCGCTTTTTGCGGCTTTTCCATTTGCAACGATGCCCATTTTTAAGCGGTTTTTAGGATTTCTGCCGATTGGTTTGTCCACTATGATATCGTTTTTTAACGGATAATCTATAATTGCTAGATAATAGCGTCCAAGCGTTCTGTTTTCAAGCTGTTTTGCAAGATTTGTGTGAGAGGCGTTGTTTTTGGCGATAACAAGCGCGCCGCTTGTCTCCTTATCTATCCTGTGAACTATGCCGTTACGCTCCTCGCCGTTTAAGCTTGAAAGAGAGATATTTTTGCTCTTCAGCCAGTCAACTACAGTCGGTTCTTTTACGCTTGGAGCGGGGTGAACAGTAATATGCGGGGGCTTGTTTATCACAAGAATATCCTCATCTTCAAATATTATCGGAATATCAAAATCAACACTGCTTCTCTCAAGCGTTTTTGGTTCAACAATCATTACATGCACGCGCTCTTGCATGCTAAGCTTCGTTCCTGCTTTTGTCTTGGTTACACCCTCTACGCTTACAAGCGCACTTTTTATAAGCTCGCTCACGCGGTTTCTTGAAACATTAAGCTTTGATGTTAGAAAATGGTCTAATCGTATATTTTGCTCTGTACATACAAATGTTTCTGTCTGCAATTTTATCCTTGTTTAGTTTGTTATCTGTTATAATACAGAAATTTTTTTAAAAGCGGATTTTTATGCTTCATATAGACAGACGAATTATAACTCATTTTGATTTTCTTATACCAATTATCGTGATTCCGATTATCGCGCTTTCATACTATCTTGTCTCCGAATCAAGCGCCATGCTTGCAACCAGACAGCTTATCTATTTTCTTGTCGGTTTTTGCGCGTTTTTACTCTTTTTTCTGCTTCCTATCAGAAAAATTGAGTGGCTTATACCTTTTTTTTATTGGTCGGGTATCGCTTTTATTGTTGTTGTAGAGTTTTTGGGTTCGCAAAAACTTGGAGCTCAAAGATGGCTTAGTCTGCCGTTTACGGATTTTACTATCCAGCCCTCAGAGATATTCAAGCCGATTTTTTTATTGATGCTCTGCTATCTTGCCAAACAGACTCCGCCGCCGATAGGGGGATATTCTTACAGGGAGTTTGTGAAGATAAGCTTTTTTATACTGCTTCCGTTTGTTTTGATAGCCAAACAGCCCGACCTCGGAACTGCGGCGGTGCTTTTGATTGCTGGTTACGGTATGCTTTTTATTATCGGTGTAAACAGGCGTATTTGGATAATTCTTGGAGTTCTTATTGCAGTTGCAAGTCCGATTATATACAATTATGCTCTGCATGATTACCAGAAAAAAAGGATTTTGGATTTTTTGAGCGATACTCCAAGTTATCACGTTGAACAGTCCGTCATAGCCATAGGTTCAGGCGGATTGCTTGGCAAAGACAAGGAAGAGGCGACACAAACGCAGTTTAAGTTTTTGCCAATCGCGACGAGTGATTTTATTTTTCCTGCGCTTGTGGAGCGAAAGGGATTTTTGGGAGGTTTTGCACTGCTTTTACTGTATGCATTTTTGATATTTCATCTTGCAACGCTTGCGTTTGATGCTAAAAATGACTATTTTACACAGGTAATGGCTGCGGGTATCGCGTTTGTGCTGTTTATTCATGCGGGGGTAAATATTGCTATGACGATTGGTTTTGCGCCTGTTGTTGGCATTCCTCTGCCGTTTTTCAGTTACGGCGGCAGTAGTTTTATCACATTTATGATATTTTTCGGCATTCTTGAAAATCTTCTGGCGTTTCGTTTTGACCCGACGCATAAATTGGTCAAATATCGCTGATAAATTGTTTTTTAAGGAAAGATAGTTATAATTTCACCCTTTAAAAACATTTTTGGGTCCTTAGCTCAGTTGGTTAGAGCAACCCGCTCATAACGGGTTGGTCGCAGGTTCGAGTCCTGCAGGACCCACCACTCATTTTTGGTTCTGTTTTCAACATCTTCCGCTTTTAAATTATGATTTTATAAAAAATATCTATTTCGCATTTGGAACATTTATGCTTAAAATTAGAGATAATATTATATAAATTAAGTTTATTTATAATACAATAAAGGCTTTATTTTTTATGAGGGTTTTGATGAGGAAATCTGTTATATTTATATTATTAATTTTAATTGTTTTATCGGGTGGTTATTTTATCAGCGTTTACTATGCAGGCAAAAAAACAGACGAATTTTTCAACCGCAATAACGGCGTTTTATACAACCATTCGGGACTTAAATGGGTTTTGACGGATTCGCAGAAAAATTTTTTCAACGCTCAATATCAAACAAAACTCTCCGCAGACAATGAAACACTTTTTACATTTGAACATGCTGCTGCGTTCGACGTAAACATAAATCCTTTTAATGTCGGTTATATAAATACAAAAATCAATATTACAACCAGCAAAAAAGAGCTTTCGAGATTGAGCGACAAAGAGTTCAGGTTAAATAGTATGATAAAACTAAACGGCATTGATACGAGCGCTTTCATAGAGGGCGGCAGTGTAAGCGATTATGACGTGTTTTCAGGCGAATATGAAAATCTTACTTGGAAAGACATAAATGCAAAAGTTTTTATTTCATTTAAAAAAGATATATTTAGTTTTGACGCTGATATTCCGTTAATCAAAATTGATGCTTCGCAGGATAGATTTTTTATCGCGGAAAATCAAACATATAAAGGATATTTCAACAAAAAAGAGTTTGATTTGTGGCTTGGAGATTGGGATATGAATATAGAAAAGATAGATTTTAGCGGAGATACTGATAGATTGCTGCTCACAAATCTCAAATTTCAATCTCAAATATCAGAAGATAAAGATTTGATGTTAAAGCATAGCAATGAAATCTCTTTTGACAAGTTTGATTATGCGAGTAATTTCCGCAAATCGCAAAAATCATTCCAACAATTACTTGACAAACTTGACAATAATAACAGCATAGAAAACAAAGAAGAGCTGTTTTTAAGCGATATTATATTTAATGTAAGCGTTGAAAATTTAGATTCTGAAAGCATACAGAAAATATCAAAAATCATGAGCGAGATTGACATATCAGACGACCACCAGTTAGGTGGCGCTATCATGGCATCTTTTGGCTATATATCGGATATTTTTGCTAAACATCCGAAAGTCGTAGTTGAAGAATTCAGCGGCAAAATTTCAAATGCAAGCGTCAATATAAGCGGTTTTGCGCAGTACGTCGGCGACGGAAATTTGATGAATATTTATGATAATTTTGCCGATTATATCGCTATAAAGATGGATTTTAATATTGATGAAAATGTTTTTAAAGAGTATTTTAGAAAAGAGACGTACGCAATTTACGGCGGTTACGGTTTGGAAGATACGACAAATTTTATGGAAAATATGGCTGAATTGAAAATGGAGATTTTTGAAGATGAAATTGGCATCAAATCCCAAAACGGCGTATATAACGGAACGTTTGAGATTAAAAATGGAGAATTTTTACTAAACGGCAAGATATACGAGCGCGCGGCGGGTTTACTGCCTATAGAGTAACTAACACAAGTAGCTAACATATATGAAAGGCAGTCTTAAATGATGATAATTTTTAACAGGAGTACAAAATGAAAAAACTTATATCTGTTATCGCAGGTATTGCAGTTGTCGGCGTGGTGTATTTTTGCTTTAGCGCAGGTTACGCCAACTTTCAAGTTCATAAGTCTTTTACGGGCAAAGACGGTCATTTTGACAGATTTGGCGTCAAATATGAGCTGATTGAGAGTCAAAGAGGACTTTTGAGTTCTGTCTATAAAACAAGACTTTCAGTGATAGTATCGCCTGAAAACGTTATGAATGTAACGATGGAGAGCAGGGCAGAGTTTGGCGTGAGGAATTTTGATATTTTCAAAATCGGCAAAATACATGTAGATTATGAATACAGCGGCAATATAAAAGAGGTGTTCGGCGAGAATATTTTTAATTATCTGACGAACAGTACGAAAAATGTTGTATTTGATATAGGATATGACGGCTTGAAAGGCAAAATTACACAAGAGCCGCAAAGTCTTCATATAAATTATGAAATATACGGCAAAAAGGAAGATTTTACATACAATTTCGGCGCGCTTGTACAAGACATACAAGTGTCGTTTGATGTGCGAAATATCGTTTTAAAACAGCATATTGACGAAATAACGTCAGTCAATGATATCAACAGCGCATATTTGAAAGATGTGGATTATGATATTGCGCTAAATAAAAACGCTCTTGATACATGGCTTGGTTATATGAAGACTTCGGCGAAACAATATGCTTTAAAAGCGGGCGGTTACATGAACGCCTATTTTAACAATTATACAACAAGCGTGAGTATTGAAGAGCAAAATGATACTTTGATGTCTGTAAACTTCAAAAGTGCCGCAGACGAGCTTGTTTTTGACAGCGAAGAGATGAATATCACATTAAAAGACGCCTCTTTTGACATAAGTATTTCACAGCTTGGACAGGAGAGTGTCAACGCTGTCGCGGACGAACTCTCAAAAATCAATTTGGCTATGAATGAGAACGAACAACAGATGATTTTGGTTTCTGCCACTTCCGACCTTATAACACTTTTGAATACTCATCCGACAGTTAGTTTTCTTTTTGCAGGAAAAATTGACGATTCAAAGAAAAATGAAGTGAGCGGTTATATCAAATATATTGGCAGCAACGCATACGCCATTAGTCTGTTCAACCTTTTTGATAATTTTGAGTTTGAGTTAAGATACAGCCTTGATAAGGAGAAATTTCTATCTATGATAGAGACTTATGAGCGCAACAGGGGATATTTATCTGATGAAGAGATTGAATGGCAAAAAGAGGATTTTCTTTCAACTTTTGAAGAGATTGGCGCAGACCTTAGCGGCGATATGATAACAGGTATCATAAATAAAAATACAAACTTTCAACTGTTTTAATTGAAATATTTTCGCACATTTTTGACATTAACGCAAAAGTGTGCGAAATATCTGATAAAAAAAGTAAAAAAACAGCAAAAAATCACATTTTTCTAATCAAAACAATAGCTAACAAATATTATAATACCAAAATTCAGTTAGTAAAGATGATAGCATAAATTTTATCATTACAATTTATATAGGGGTTAAATAAATTGAGCATTTTAGGCATAGGAGCTGTAAATCCTACCAAAAAAATCGGTAACTTTATAAACAATTTCGTCAAACAGGAATCATTTGGCGGTATTTTATTGTTTGTTGCCGCTATTTTGGCTCTGCTTGCCGCAAATTCACCCATTGTATCTGAAAAATATTTTGCATTGTGGCATACGGAATTTGGCATCACGATAGGAGATTTGAGCTTTATAAGAGACGCGCATTTTTGGGTAAATGACGCTTTAATGGCGCTCTTTTTCCTCATGATAGGACTTGAGGTCAAACGCGAGATTTTGGTGGGCGAACTTTCAAGTTTTCAAAAGGCTATTTCACCGATATTTGCTTCTGTAGGCGGCATGCTTTTTCCTATCCTTATCTTTTTATATTTTACATGGGGCGGCGAAAATGCGCGCGGTTTTGCGATACCCATGGGAACGGATACAGCTTTTGCTCTTGGCGTTTTGATGCTTTTGGGAAGCAGAATCCCGATAAAGTTAAAAGTATTTTTGGTAACGCTTGCCATTGCCGATGATATCGGAGCGATTTTGGTTATTGCGATTTTTTATTCGGGCGAAATATCGCTTGATTATCTTGCACTAGCTTTAAGCGTAACGGCGCTTTTACTTATATTTAACAGATTTGGCGTGCGAACGCTCACGGTTTATTTTGTGGGCGGTTTGTTTTTGTGGTATTTTTTTTACAAAAGCGGCATTCATGCGACTATTTCGGGTATAGTACTTGCCTTTACGATACCGATTCACTCCAAGATAAGCAGTTCGGGATTTTTGGAAAATCTAAGAATCGCGACAAACGTTTTTTATTCAAATGCTCCAAAAGATTCTCCACAGGTGCTTTTGAATGCAAAACAGAACAATGCTCTTGAAATGATAGCGCAGGCGTATGATGAAGTGCAAAGTCCGCTTGTAAGGCTTGAGCACCATTTGCACCCGCTCAGCGCTTATCTTATTATGCCTGTGTTTGCGTTTGCCAATGCAGGAGTTATCATTGAGGGCGGATTTGAGTTTGATAATCTCTTCTGGGGCATAGCGCTCGGACTGTTTGTAGGAAAACCTGCCGGCATATTTTTGTTTACATTTATCTTGGACATTCTCGGTATTTCAAGAAAGCCGAGCAACCTTACATGGATACAGATATTTGGCGTTGGACTTGTCGCTAGCATCGGCTTTACAATGTCCGTGCTTATATCAAATCTTGCCTTTCCTGGCTCTGCTACACATGCAACACTCTCCGTTTTGCTTGCATCCCTTGCAGCTACAGTCGTGTCTATGAGTTTTTTCTTTATATTCTCAAAAAAAGAAAATCTAATAACAACAGCCGCGCTTTCAAAAGATAAAGTATGACAATCCCAATCTTAAGGAACTCACATGTACGCATCGGAAATCAATACTCCGAATTATCAGCTGCTCATCAAGCAGCTTCTCTTTACGCCGCTGGCATACAATCCCAATCAGGAGATAGTGTATAAAAATAATTTTCGTATGACTTACGAAACGTTTCGCAAACGCGTGTGCAAACTTGCCAATGCACTGACCAAGCTTGGCGTAAAAAAAGGCGATACCGTAGCTATTATGGATTATGATTCGCACAGATATCTTGAGTGTTACTTCGCGATACCAATGATAGGCGCGGTCATGCACATGGTCAATATCAGGCTGAGCCCAGAACAGATACTCTATACGATTGACCACGCGCAAGATGACGTTATATTTATAAACAGCGAATTTTTGCCGATTATGGAGCAGATACGCGGCAGGATAGATACTGTGAAACATTATGTTCTTATGAATGACAGCGGCGATGAGATACAGACGATTTTGCCACTTTACGGAGAGTATGAAGATATGCTCCAAAACGCCGCCGATGAGTTTGATTTTCCTGACTTTGATGAAAATACGCGCGCCACGACTTTTTATACGACAGGAACTACAGGCATGCCAAAGGGCGTCTATTTTTCCCACCGCCAATTGGTACTGCATACGATTGTGCTTTTAAGCTCATTCGGTACGCACACAGGACATGCGAATTTTCATCGGCAAGATGTGTATATGCCTATCACGCCGATGTTTCATGTACATGCTTGGGGATTTCCGTATATGGCTACTTTCATGGGCATTAAACAAGTTTATCCTGGCAAATACATACCTGATTTACTGCTTGAACTTGTGGCAAAAGAGAGCGTTACATGTTCGCATTGTGTGCCGACGATTATACATATGATATTAAATTCTCCGAAGATTGATGGTATGGATTTGAGCCGCTGGAAAGTCATCATAGGCGGTGCGTCTCTCTCTCCAGCGTTGGCTTTGGCGGCTCTGAAAAGAGGTATAGATATATTTGTCGGTTATGGCATGAGCGAAACATGCCCCATACTCTCCTTAGCACAATTAACTCCCGAAATGCTGCAAAAAAATGAAAATGAACAGGTTTATATTAGAAGTAAAACAGGACGCGCGGTCGGACTTGTAGATATGAAAATCGTAGATGAAGAGATGGATGAGATAATTCATGACGGCAAAAGCACGGGAGAGATTATCGTCCGCTCTCCATGGCTTACGGCGGGCTATCTGAAAGACCAGAAAAATTCCGAAAATCTTTGGCGCGGCGGTTATTTGCACACGGGAGATATTGCAAACTGTGATGAGTACGGTTATTTTAAGATAACGGACAGAGCGAAAGATATCATAAAAGTCGGCGGCGAATGGGTCTCATCACTGGAGATTGAGGATATCATACATCACCATCCGTTAGTTTCTGAAGTTGCAGTTATAGCGATATCGGACGAAAAATGGGGCGAAAGACCGCTTGTTCTTGTCGTACCTAAAACAGACGATAAAAAAACGCTTGAAAAAGAGTTGCTCTCCCATGCAAAAGAGATGATAAAAAACGGACTTATGGCGAGAGAAAGTATGCTTTTGAAAATCCATTTTGTAGATGAGATAGACAAAACAAGCGTTGGCAAAACCGATAAAAAGGTCTTGAGAGAAAAATATCAACATCTATTTGCTTAAGAGCGCAAGAGTGGTTTTGCCGCTCTTGGATATTATTTATCGCTTATGGTAGTTTGGTATTTTGCGATTATGCGAACCAAAACAAGCGTTATATTTAAACCTTTAGAAAAATATCGCACCGATAATTACTATGTCCACGAACTGAAACGATGATTATATATCGCACAAAAAAATCAAACAACTATTTCGTAATTCCTGTGCCAACAACACGACAATCAGCCGTCATCATGAGTATGCTGATATTATTTCTTTTCCGTCATTTTTACATGAAAATCAAAACATCATATATTCCGTCATTCCCGCGACAAGGGTCATCAAAGTACTTTATCACTTTGGATAAAAACCAACGACAAGCAAATATCCTCCTCCGTCATTCCCGTACCTTTTTTTATCATCCATGTATTACTTTCGTCGTTTATGTACCCTATTCTATCATTTATGTACTTTTTTCCGTCATTCCCGCAACCGAACGACAAGCAAACATGCCCCCTCTTCCGTCATTCCCGTATAGGCGGGAATCCAAACTGATTAAAGAATATGAAAGCAAAAGTAATAAATCATAAAACATTAATTTCTTTCATAAACACGTTATTGTCTGCAAAAATATTTTTGGATACCCGCCTGCGCGGGTATGACGGAGGGTGGGGTTATCCTGCTCGCACGGGTATGACGAAAGAGGTTGTCATTTTTACAAGACAAATTTCCTAATTGAAAAAAGAGGGCGCAAATCTATCACTAACAAATTTCTTAATTGACTTTTTTTATATATTATATTAAAATATTGAAAGTTTTAATTAAATCTCTAAAAGGACTTCTCATGAAAAAAACATTTACTTTCTCAATGGCTCTGCTTTTTGTTTTAAGCTTAAACGGCTGCGGTAATAAAAAGTCTAACGATAATAGTTCAAATCAAGCCAGCGTAAAACATCCTTACGCTTATGGTTACTCATGTGAAGCAGCAGAGAGCGTAAACGGATATGAACTTCCTCCTTGTCCTGACCCTGAGATAAATGATGCAACATTACTTGGCATAGATATAAACAACAACGGAGTAAGAGACGATGTTGAGAGATGGATTATCGTAAAGTATAAAAACCATCACAGAATAGTAACTGAGATAGGGTTTCAGACGGCAAGAGCGGCACAGATAGTCATACAAGACCCAAGCAGAGCTAAAGAGACATATCCAATTGAAGATGCGGCACAGTTTTGTAATTCTTATTTTACTCGTTATGCTAGTCTTTTTAATGAACCAATATTAATTGACCACACTATCATAACTTCTACAGCCTTTAAAACTATACAATTCAACACGGAACAGAGGATAAGAGCTTATCTTGCTTATGATAAAGCTTTGTCGGGCGGGGTATATAGCTTGCCACATGCAGATGAACGCAGAGCCTTTTGCACTTTTGACATAGATACTCTTTTAGGAGAATAATATGAAAAAGTTACTCTTATTTTTGATATTTTTATCTCCAATGTTTTTAAATGCTGAGGAAGTCAAGATAGATGAGAGAATAAACGATATCTACTTTGCTAATGGTATTATGAATACAAGGACGCAAGCGCAAGATTCATCAGATTTAATTTATAATGCAACTCTCCAAGACATTTACAATAATAATTTATCAGAGATGAAGCTCGAAACCAACTACAAACTCCTCTACAATGAATCACATGGCATGTTTGAAGATTTGCTTGAAGCCTTTCAACAAAAAAGAGCAGAACATAAATACTATTGGCTTGCCGCAGATACTGTTATCTCTATGGCATGCGGATTGTTTAACCCTTTGGCTATAGCCCAATCATTAGGCATGAGCGCGCTTGATATATGGCTTGATATGAAACAAGAAGAGTTGGATATGCCGATGTTAAAAAATATAGTAGAGGCTATACTCAGCGCAGTTACATTAGATATCTGCGGAACAATTACAAGTACTTTAGGAGCTGTCGGGGATAATTTCCGCAGTGAAGATATAGAGGCTCAATATAACAATGTTACGCAAAGTATTAAGCTGGGACACAATGTCATAGCCATAGCACACTCGCAGGGTAATTTTTTCTTCAATGAGATACACTCAAAGATATTAAACGAAGACTCTACCTACTGGATGCGGCAGTATATAAAAGGCATAGCCGTATCTTCGCCTTCAAATAAAATAGCATTTAACACATTTGCGCTCACATACGACAATGACCCTGTAACTTATATGCCCGATAGAATAGAGGATAAAATAGTAAATCCTCTAAGATATATATTTCCAAGAAGTATAAATGAAGATGCCATGATACCAAGTATCTGCGGAGCGTTCCTTTATCTTGAAGATGAAGTTCCAACAGATGAGTGCGCTTTATATCATTCTCTTACAATGCAAGATGTGAAAGCGGCTTCGTTTCATGGTTTTGAGTATTATATGCAAGAGAGCCTCACATCGCGCTTATCAGGCGTTTCAATCCCAAATCCTTCAAGAAGCATGATAATGAACGCTTTGAAAGAGACGATAGAGGGTAATAGAAAAGCTCCGTCGCAGTGGAAGTTAAAACGTGCTAATACATGCAAAGCTGATTATTATTACTTTAAGAAAAAACCGATAGCGCATAAATACGACGACGCTCTCAGCAGTCTTTATCAATATGACGAAGCGTTTGGATTTGACGATGAGGGTAAATTGTATAGTGCAGTCAATGAATACGGACATGATACCTATGTCAAATCAAAAAGCATATACGGAAATCATCTTATAGATACTATGTCCAATCTTACTTTAAACGAATGCTATCTGTTAAAAGACGAGAATAATATAACATTGGGTTCTATTTGCGATGGAAAAGATGAGATACCTGAGATAATCCCACAAGCGGTTTTGTGGAGGTAAGCCTGCAGTGGACGGATATAGACATAGATATGGATTTGAGAGTGAATTTTACAGGTTTTCATGATGTGCAGGATATATGCGAAGGGTTTGAGCATTTTTACTCTCCAAGTTCCAATGACGGTTATATACCCGAAGGACTTTATCCTGTGTATGTTACATATGCGGCGGATAAAGATATCAACGCCTCTTTAAGAGAGTATCAGGATATCATCGTGCGCATAAAAGTACCAGGTCATGACGAGACAAGAGTTGTGAGTTTAAAAGTGTTGGATAGTTTAAATAACGGACATATAGCAGATATAAAAGTAGAAAAGCAAAAAGTAAAGGTTGTTTTAAAAGATGACTTTCAAAGAAGCAGTACAGTTATATATTACGGTTCAAACGGCGGATGGGCTTTAAGCGGAGGCAGCAGCGGAGGAAGCGGCGGCGGTTACTATGGAGGAGGAGGCAGCAGCGGAGGCTGGGGATATACATATACTCCTGCTCCCATAGACCAAGGTTATATCTACTCTATCATTTGGCATTTAAGAGAGGTAGTTTTCGGACCATTGGCTGGAGCTGATATAAGCATATACGCTATAAACGACTATAATATGACAAGCGGCATCGGCGTCAATCCTATCCACACCGATAAAACCTCATACGGTTCATCTGTCAATACAGCGGGTATCATCACGATACCAAACGAAATATTTGAAGCGCTGGATGATGAAAAGCTTTATGTAGTTGAAGCAAAAGGCGGAATGGATATAGATGTAAACGACGATAGAGTTACGGACGCAGTTCCTACGATAAACGTCGGTAAAGCAAGAGTTGTTATGAGCGGAAGTGCGCTTAAAAATATAGGCTTTAAGATAAATATCTTAACAGAGATGGCTTATCAGATATCAAAAAAGTATTATAACGAAAACGACTTATCTAAATTTATAGACAAAAGCGACGAAGCTGTAAAGTGCCTTTTGAAAAAAGATATCAATCTTGACGAACAAATCAATACGGCAGACGCTTTATATTTTACTCCTTACAGCGATATGGACGGTCTTTACGGAAGTTTTAGAAATGAATTTATGCCAATAATAACAGATATATACAGTGGCAAAGATATTTA
>JAISNG010000033.1 GCA_031276365.1 Campylobacteraceae bacterium
GTCCCGTTTTTTTCATATTCGTACACTTTACCGTATATCTCAAGCCGCTCCTCTATAGACGAAGGTAAAACTTCCGCGCCGATGGGGCTTAAAAGCTCAGCGGCAAACCTTTTTTGCGCCGCTCTCTGGTCTAAAAGCGCATAAATACAGCCGCAATAATTTTGACGGTAAAGCCTTTTATCGCGCGCAAGTTTAAACTGCTCATTCGTACCGCCGTTTTTTCTAAAATCAAAACACAAAACTTCAAGACTGTTTTTGCAGGCAGTCTTTTTTGATGCTTCACTTAACTGCTCAAAAGATTTTTTAGGACTCATGAAAAGCGTTGTTGTGATGAGTTTTTCGCCGATTTCCTTAGCCTTTTTTGCAGTAATTTCAAGGCGCGTTTCAAAACAGACTTCACATCTTGCACCTCGTTCCTTTTCGCACTCAAGCCCTTTAACGTGCGAAAACCAGCTATCAAGGTCATACTCTTCTTCTATGAGTTTGATATTTTGCTTTTCGCAGTCTCTTTTGACATCTAAAAGGCGCAGTTTGTATTCGCTGTAAGGGTGAATGTTGGGATTATAAAAAAATCCCGTTATCTTTTCGTCGGGCAGAGTTTCGCGCAGTCTTTTCAAAAAATAACAACTGTCCACAGAACAGCAGATATGTACTAACATGCTTTAAACTTTCGGCATGTTATCTTTTTTGCAAATCAAGAAGCGCTTGTTTGACCTCTTCACTATGTCCGCTTACGCTGACTTTTCGCCAGATTTTGGCAATTTTTCCCTCCGTGTCAATCAAAAAAGTAGAACGCTCCACGCCCATATACTCTTTGCCGTAATTTTTTTTGAGCTTCCATATATCATAAGATTTTATCGTCTCTTTCTCTTCGTCGGATAAAAGAGTGAAAGTGATATTTTGCTTTTGTATGAAATTTTGGTGCGATTTGACGCTGTCCGGACTTACTCCCAATATCACGGCGTCCAATTCCCTGAAATTTGGCAAAGCCGCGCTAAAATCGCAAGCTTCAATAGTACATCCGGGCGTATTGTCCTTCGGATAAAAATACAAAACTATCCACCTGCCCTTCAAATCTTTCAGGCTTATCTCTATGCCGTCTTGATTTTTCAGTGAAAATTGCGGTGCGCTTTTTCCAATCTCTACTGACATTTGTTTTCCTTTATGTTTTTAATGTTGCGCGTTTGAAGCGCTTGAGGATTTTGCCCTCACTTCCGTAATGCTCTCTCCGCCCACACCCCAATTGTCCGTATCCAATTCCTCTATTGTTACAACTGTGGTTTTGGGATTTTTACCAAGTATATTTACGAGCAAATCCGTTACGCCTTTAATCAAAGCTGCCTTTTGCTCTTTGCTCGCGCCCTCTTTTGTGATTTTGATATTTACATACGGCATTAAAACTCCTTTTCATGTATATTTGCGGAGATTATGCCAAATAAAGGATAATATTCGGCTTTCTTGTATGCAAAGGTCTTTTTAAACCTCACTTTAAACTTTTTTGGAGTAATATTAACGTTTATCAAAAAAATACTCAAAAGGTAAAACAATGGCTTTGGTAGAATCTAAATTTATATGGTTTGATGGCAAACTTGTTGCATGGAGTGAGGCGAAAATTCATGTTTTAACGCATACACTTCACTATGGAAACGGCGTTTTTGAGGGTACAAGAGCTTATAAGACAGATAAGGGTTTGGCAATTTTCCGCCTGCATGACCACACAAAAAGGCTTTTTAATTCTGCAAAAACGGTTGCTATTTATCCTAAATATACTCAAAAAGAGTTGGAAAATGCACAGATAGAACTTTTGAGAGCCAACACTTACAATGGAAACGTCTATATAAGACCAATTATATTTTTAGGTTACGGCGTCATGGGCGTAAATCACAGAGAAGCGACGGTGCAGACAGCCATAGCTTCATGGGAGTGGGGCGCTTATCTTGGAGATGAGGGACTTGCAAACGGTATAAAAGTCAAAATCTCATCTTTTACAAGAAACTCCGTCAAATCTATGATGGGCAAAGCCAAAGCGGCGGCAAACTACCTAAATTCGCAGATGGCAAAATACGAAGCGTTGGATGCAGGTTACGAAGAGGCTTTAATGCTTGATGATGAGGGCTTTATAGCTGAAGGAAGCGGCGAGTGCTTCTTTATCGTAAGGGACGGCAAGCTTATAACGCCTCCAAATGATAACTCTTTGGAGAGCATTACACAAGATACCGTCATAAAAATCGCAGACAAACTGGGACTTGAAGTCATCAGAAAACGCGTAACAAGAGATGAGGTTTATATCGCAGATGAAGCGTTTTTTACAGGAACGGCGGCAGAAGTTACACCTATAAACAATGTGGACGGAAGGGTCATAGGAAGCGGTAAACGCGGTGAAATCACAAAAAAATTACAAGATGCTTATTTTGATGTTGTGTATGGAAAAGACAAATCATTTGAGCACTTTTTGACATATGTAAATTAAAAAATGGAAGGAAAAATATGCCTGCAGATTTGAATGACTATTTTAAAAAAAGAGGTAACGGCGGCGGTGATAATAATCAAAACGGTGGAAGCGGAAATAATAATTTTAATTTCAAAATGCCTCAATTTGATAATAAAAAAGCTGTGCCGCTTTATATCATTATTGCGATTATTTTGCTTCTTGTTGTGGCGCGTCCGTTTAAGGTTGTCGGTTCGGACGAAGTGGGTATTAAAGTAACGACAGGAGTTTATTCGCCTATTGCTTTGGACCCGGGACTTCATTTTTTCTTACCGTTCATTCAGGATATTATCATACTTGATGCTAAAGTTAGAATGATGAGTTATACGTCAACGGAACAGATGGGACGTATAGGCGAAATGCAACAAAAGCTTGTAAGCGGCAATGCAGGCTCTTTATCAGCCTCATCTGTCATAGCGCAGGAGTCTATCTCTGTTAAAGATGCAAGAGGCTTGGATTTTCATATAGACCTTGCGGTTTTGTATCATTTAAACCGCGCACAAGTTCCAAATACAATGTCCGTTTGGGGACTCAACTGGGAAAATAAAATCATAGACCCTACCGTTCGTGAGGTTGTGCGCGAAGTAGCAGGCAGATATAATGCTGAAGATATCCCTCAAAAAAGAAGTGAATTTGCCGATGCAGTTAAAAATGATATCATCAAAAGCATAGACGCTCAAGAGAGTAAGCCTGTTATTTTGGATACGGTTCAAATGCGCGAGATAATTTTACCCAATAAAATACGAGAACAGATAGAACAGGTGCAAATAGCCAGACAAGAAGCTGAAGTAACGAGAAATCAAGTATCCAGAGCAAAACAGGAAGCTGAAAAACAAGTAGCCCTTGCAAAAGGCGAGGCAGATGCCATGAAGACAAGAGCACAAGGTAGAGCTGACGCTGCCAGAATAGAAGCAGAAGCCAACTCTTATGCAAACAGCATCATAGCCAAAAGCTTGACTCCGCAGCTTTTACAGCTTCGCCAGATTGAGACGCAGGCAAAATTCAACGAAGCCTTGAAAGAGAACAAAGACGCTCAAATATTTTTAACTCCCGGAGGCGCGGTGCCTAATATTTGGGTTGATACAAAAGACAAACAAAGACAGTCAAGCATAGGACAATGAATAGTATAAAAATAGATTGGGAGCGGATAAAACTGCTCCCTGTTATTGCACAGGATTTCAAAAGCGGCGAAGTGCTGATGCTGGCATACATGAATGAAGAGGCTTACAATCTGACGCTTGACACAAAGCTTGCGTATTACTTTTCCAGAAGCAAACAGCGCATCTGGCAAAAAGGCGAAACAAGCGGCAATATACAAAGCGTGAAAGAGATTTTCTTAGACTGCGATAATGATACGCTGCTTTTGAAAGTTGAGCAAACGGGTGTTGCGTGCCACACTGGAAGCAAATCCTGCTTTTTTAAAAATATCCTCTTGCCCGAATCATCGCAAACAAAAACGCCAAAAGCGCCAAAATATAACATTATAGACAAACTCTATCACACGATACAAGAGAGAAAAGAGGCTGATGAGACTATCTCTTACATTGCAAAACTCTTCAAGAAAGGCGACAATACATTTTTGAAAAAAGTCATTGAAGAGGCGGGAGAGTTTACGTTTGCTGTAAAAGATAAAGATGAAAAAGAGATAATCTACGAGGGCGCGGATTTGATTTTTCATTTTCTTGTCGCGCTTGCAAGCAAAAATATCCACCCCGAGCGCATAGAGCAAGAACTTGCAAGACGCTCTGGCACAAGCGGCATAGAAGAGAAAAAAAACAGAAATAATTAATCAAGTTTTTTACTTTCGCAAGTATTAGATACACCTAAAATAGCATTTTTATGCGGCATGCACCGACAAATTGCAATATGCTTTGAATATCACCACAGTTTTACTCAAAATTTTATTTTAAAATTATAAAAAATGTCAATAATAG
>JAISNG010000054.1 GCA_031276365.1 Campylobacteraceae bacterium
CTATAAATCTGCCCGAATTAAACATAGAACTCAACATCAATGCGCAACATTTATATGAAGCTTCAAGCAGCATAGATGTTTCAGGTGAAACAGCCTACACTATTATAAAAGATACGAACATAACGTTTTTATTTTTTATGATATAGAAGAGGTGTGGTTTCACTTGTTGTTGGTTGCGGGAATGTACTCACATATTTTATCAACAAGCGGCAGTGTTTACAACACTTAAACACAAAAAACATATGTGTTCACTGCCGCATAAAATCACAAAATCCAAATGCCGAAACGCCAAAATAACGCATTATCCGTTTGTTATTTCTTTAATCTATCGTAACCATTACAGCCTTGAAGCAAATTTAGCTTACATGCCTTGTCGTAGTATTCAAGCGCCACTGAAGCATTGCTTTCAACGCCTTTTCCTATCTCATACATAAGCCCCAAACCCG
This sequence comes from Campylobacteraceae bacterium, assembly GCA_031276365.1. GTDB lineage: Bacteria > Campylobacterota > Campylobacteria > Campylobacterales > Campylobacteraceae > JAIRKW01. The sequence continues at coordinate 447 of JAISNG010000054.1, forward strand.
CGCAGCTGTCGGCACTGTTTTGTGTACAAAGCTTTTCAAATATAGATATCGCCTTTTGCAAATCCTGCTTTGTCCCGTCGCCTTCAGCGTACATGTAACCCGTAAAATAACAGCTGTCGATATTGCCGCCGTTACACGCTCTTGTGTAGAGTTCAAGCGCTTTGAAATAGTCCTGTTTTACGCCCACGCCCTGCTGATACATGTAAGCCATAGAGTCGCAGCTATCGGCATATTCATAATCGCATGACTGCTTATAAAGCGCGGCGGCTTTTGTGTAGTTTTGCTCCGTGCCTTTTCCGAGTTCATGCATAACCGCGAGATTGTGGCAGCCGTTTTTATTGCCTTTGGCGCATGATTTTTCAAAAAGTTCCAAAGCCTTTTTATAGTCCTGCTCTACGCCCTCGCCCTCATTGTACAGATAACCAAGCACCGCGCATCCATCGCTGTCTCCACTCTCGCATGCACTGCGGCTAAGTTCTGCTGTTTTATTTAAATCGCCTTTTGCATAAGCATCTTTGGCGTCCGCAATATTGTCTGCCTCAAGCACAGCTGTCAAGAATATTAACAGCGATGTGATTTTGAAAAAATTTTGCATTTTACCCCTTTGAGTTTTAAAATTTTGTTATTATACTATTAAATAACTTTAAAAAACTTCACCCAATATATCTTTTATCTTCTCTTTCGTCAAATTCTCCTCTTCCAAAAGCACCGCTATTAATAAATCCAAAGGTTTTTTCATTCCTTCCAAAAACAGTTCCGCCTCGCTCATAGCAGTCAAGAGGATATTTTCTATATCCTGCGCGGTAGGCAGCATTCTCTCGCCCATCGCATATTTTTCAACCATCTCTGTTGCAAGCCGTCTGGCTTTATTTAAATCATCGCTTGAGTTCGAATACGTTTCATTGAAATATATCTTCAAAGCTGCGATTCCAGCCAGTGCAACCTTTATCTTTGCCACAAGTTCGGTGCGGGATTCTATCTCTTTATCTATCTCTTTTGTAAAATCTCCGACCAAACCTATCTTGTCAAAATTTATCTCAAACCAGTAGGCGCACAAAGCCTTTGCAGCTTGATAGACAGCCTGTATGTTTTTCTCTTTGTCGGAATATCGCGCAAGCCTCTTTTTGCCAAGCAGCACCTTGTCGCGTACAGCCAGAAAATCATCCGTTTCCACTCTTTTACTGCCTCTTCTTAGGGCATTTATCGCTGCTTCGTTTACGAGGGTTGAGAGAGCCGCGCCGCTGAAGCCAACGCTCATTTTAGCGATGTCGGATATATTAACATTGTGGGTTTTATCAAACAAATAAGCGCCTATTATCTTCTCTCTGTCGTGCAAATCGGGTAAGGAAACAAAAATGCGCCTATCAAATCTGCCCGACCTCAAAAGTGCTTCATCTATCATTTCAAGGCGGTTTGTAGCGGCTATAACTATAACGCCTGAATTATCCTCAAATCCGTCCATTTCGGTCAAAAGCTGGTTTAAAGTAGCCTCTCTTTCGTCGTTTCTCATACCGCCTCTAGCTTTGCCTACTGCGTCAATTTCATCTATAAAAACGATAGATGGAGCATTTGATTTGGCTGTGGAGAAAAGTTCTCGTACCCTCTTTGCCCCCATACCGACATATATATGCACAAACCCTGCGCCGCTTTGATAAAAAAACGGCACACTCGCCTCACCCGCAACCGCTTTGGCTATCATCGTTTTACCAACCCCAGGAGGTCCCACGAGAAGTACTCCGCGCGGAAGTTTTACACTCATTTTTTGATAAACGGACGGATTTTTCAAAAAATCTACAATTTCAACAAGCTCCTCTTTTACGCCTTTTATCCCCGCTACATCTGAAAATTTCACTTTAGAAACAGACGGCAAAATCATAAGCGTGCCTGCTCCTTCGGTTTCTACGGCGGCATTTAGGTTTGCAAAATCTCTTTTTTGCACATTTTTGTTTTGTATCTTTTGATAATAATACAGCGCACAAAGTGCAGAAACAAACAGTACAAATGTCAAAATCAACTCAAAAATATTGCTCTTTTTTTTCACACTTATAGGTGTAACAGAGAGCAAATCGCCTATATTTATCCCCTCTTTTGCTATGCTGTAAACCCCTGTGTTGGTGTACAAAATAACCTCATCTGCATATATCTTTGCCTCTTTTATCAAACTCTCGTTTAAAAGCTTGTTATACTGTCCCAAATCTATCGCTTGTGGCGAGTTTTTGATAAATATATAGCTCACAAGCAGCGCCAAAACACAAAACAGCATTATCAAAATCTGCAATTTATTCGGTTTTACAAGTTGCATAATTTCCCTCCTTTTTGGCTTCATAATCATCAATAACTACCCATTTTTTGACTAAATCGTCTTTACATGTGATGAAAATTCTATTGTAAAACTGGTCAAATCCCGTGTAAAAACCGTCTTTTTTCTCCTCTATCAACACTTCCAATTTGGCTTTTTTTTGTCTAAAAAGCAGATTGTTTTGCATTGTTATCGCTTGTAGCTCTTTTAGCCTTTTTTTTGCGCTCTTACCATTCACAGTCTGCTTCATCAAAGCCGAATGCGTGCCGTCTCTTTTTGAGTAACAAAATGCATGCAGATGCGTTAATGGAAATTTTTTAAAGTTAAAAAACGCATCTTGCCAAATCTCTTCACTCTCTCCCGGATGTCCTGTGATAAAATCAGTCCCGAGAGCAAAACCCAAAGATGAGAGTTCCAAAAAAAGCTCCAAATCCCTTTTTACGCTGTTTCTACGGCGCATGATTTTCAGCATCTCTTCATTTGTATGTTGAAGTGCGATGTGCAAATGCCGCTCAAGCCAGCTCTCTTTTAGTATCTCCTTGAAACTTTCATCAATCTGTACAGGCTCAATACTTCCCATTCGAACTCTCTTTACGCCCTCTACACTGCCGATTTTTTGAAGCAGCCGCCCAAGCATCGTGCCGTTGTCCTTGCCGTAACTGCCTATGTTTGTGCCTGTTAGGACAAATTCGCTGAAGCCGTTTTGCGATAGTATCCTGACCTGTTCTATTATCCTATCCTCGCTTTGGCTTCTTGCCCTGCCTCTTACATGAGGGATAATACAGTAACTGCATGAAAAGTTGCAACCCTCCTGTATTTTAATGAAAGCTTTGCTCTTATCGTGGTAAGTTGATACCAGACTTCTGTCAAGATGCGTTAAAACTCCTATGTTTTTGAAGGGTTCTTTGGAGAAAAGCGCCGCGTTGATGTTGCTCTTTTCGGAGTGTCCCAAAACGCCGAAAACCCTTTTTTGTTCATACAGTTCTTTGCCGCGCGTATCGGCTCCGCATCCAACGAAGATTATCTTTTTACCATCTTTGTTTTGCTTTGATATATAATTTCTAACACCGCTGTCCGCTCCGTTTGTTACCGTACATGAGTTTACCACTATGATATCAGCAGACGGCTCGCTGTTTGTTACTTCAAAATCCTTAAGAGCTTCTATCATCATTTGCGTATCGTAAATATTTGTCCGACAACCAAATGTCTTGAAAAATACTTTTGACTTCATCGTCGGTTTACTCATCAAACTCTCCGACCTGCTGATTGTCGTATTTTACCTTCGGAGCCTGCCTTAAATTCAGCGTTTGCGTAGGATAAGCTATCACTATGTCATCTTCCTTGTTGATAGCGTCTATGATTTCGCCGCTAAGTGTGCTTCTAAGAGCCAATGCCGCGTAAGAGTTGGTCATATACCATATATGTATGGTAAGTCCGTGAGGCTCTATGAATGAAAATATTTTCGGCTCCACGTTTGTATTTTTCAGATTGTATTTTTGCCTAAGCTGATTTAACTGCTTTCTTGCTATTTCCGTATAACCCTTTGAGTATTTTTTTGTAATCTCCTTGATGATATACATCGCTTTTTTGTAGTTGGAATCAAACGAAATAGTAATATAAATGCCGTCCCACACGGTCTTTAGTGTCTCATGCGTATAGTTTGAGATAAGCGTTGTAAAGATGAAGTTATTGGGTATAAATACAACTCGTCCAGCACGGCGGTTTTCAAGATAAGTAGTAAGCGTTACATCTTCTAAAAGAGTCATTCTCATAAGCGATATATCCACTATGTCGCCCACATATGAGAGTCCGTTTTGGCAGACTTTTACCCTGTCGCCTACGCTGAAACTCCGCCCGAATGTTATGACCGTCCAGCCCAAAATATTCATAAACATATCTTTCATCGCAATCGCAATACCAGCAGATGCAAAACCCAAAACAGCGACAAGATAAGTCATATTTTCAATATAAGCAAACAGTAAAATCAAAACAACAATCGTTATACTTGTGATATTTATCACTTTATTGATGATATAGCTTCGCTCATTCGCCGACATAAAACGCTTTGAAAATATTTTCAGCAAAAATGAAACAAGTATAATTGAAATAATGATAGTAAAGATATACAATGTGTGTTTCGTTTCGTTTTCTATCGCATTTGAAGCGCGTGTGATAGCCTCGTTTACCTGCCGCTCATAGATGGAAGTAGACGTCAAAACTATATCGTAAGCAGAGTTAAACTCCCTCATCAAAGCCCTGTTGCTCTCCTGCAAAACACTGAAAGTTTCGCTGTCGTCGATATCTATGATGCGGTCAAGTATCTCGTCTTTTTCCTGCAAATTGCCTATCAATGCATCCAAATCGCCCGCAAGTTTATTGTATCCTTCCAAATCCTGCCTGATTTTTTTGATATACGAAAATCCCGAAAATATGGCAAAAGGATTGCTGATAGATGGCAAGGGAGGGATTTCGGGAGATTTTAAAAGTCCAGAAAACGGGGCATTTTGAAATTCGCTCAACTGCTCTATCTGACTCTCCAGCGCATCACGGCGTCTTTCCATGTCGTTAAGCTTTACCAAAGAGTTTTTGTCTGTTTTGTTTTTAAGCTTTTTTATGTCTTTGAGTATCTCTTCAAATTCAGCCTGTTTTGCCTTATAGATATTATAATTTTCATGTCTTGCAAACCAGATATTATTTTTGTTGGCATCGTCAATCATATCAATTTTCAGATTGTAATCGCTCAGCGTCTGTGCCGTTTCGTTTGCACCGATTACGCCGACTATAAAAACTAAAATTAAAAATACTCTTTTCATCACTTGAAAACCTCTAAAGTTTTTTTTACAATATCCTCACTTATGTCATCTCTTATCGCAAAATTTCCTATGCCGCACGGCAAAATAAACATTATTTTAGAGTCAGCGCTCTTCTTGTCAAGAAAAAATGTTTCGTAAAAACTATTTATATCTATTATTTGATATCTTGTCGGGAGCGAAAATCTTTGCAAGGTTTTTTCTATTTTTTGCGCTTCGTCTCTTTGCAAAAGCCCCAAATTTACGGCTAATTCATTTGCCATGACTATTCCGATAGCCACAGCTTCTCCATGCAGATATTGGCTGTAAGCAGTCTTTTGCTCTATCACATGAGCAAATGTATGACCGTAATTCAAAACTGCTCTGATGCCGCTCTCCTTTTCATCCTGCGCTACTACATCGGCTTTTATTTTTATGCTTTTGGCTATCGCTTCTTTCAAGTTTGTTTCATCATTTAAGTCGCTCTTTTCAAGCCATTCGTAAAACTCTTTGTCAAACATAAGAGCCATCTTTATTATCTCGGCAACTCCTGCGGCAAATTCGCGGTTAGGAAGTGTTTTTAAAAATCCGCTTTCACAGTAAACGGCGCGCGGCTGATAAAAAGCGCCTATCAAATTTTTGCCAAAATGGTTATTTACACCAGTTTTTCCGCCCACGCTCGCGTCCACCTGTGCCAAAAGCGTTGTCGGCACTTGAATAAAATCTATACCCCTTTGATAAACAGCCGCCGCAAAGCCTGTCATATCGCCCACAACGCCTCCGCCAAAGGCTATGAGAGTGGATTTTCTGTCAAGTTTAAACTTGAAAAGTTCGTTTAATATATACTCCATCGTTTGCAGATTTTTATACTTTTCACCGTCTTTTATGATGACTTCGTGAATCTCTTTGGCTTTTATCTTTCTTTTGAACGCTTCAAGATACAGTGGTGCGATTTTATCGTTTGTAATAACTGCGGCTTTACCTCTAACTACAATCTCTTCGAGTTCATCAATAAAAATATCATAGCTAAGGCTTTTTGCCGCTGCAAACTCTATGCTTACCCTCATGTAACTCCTAAATTCCGCGTTTTGTGATTATACTTCATTTTACTCCAATATCGGCAAAAAGAGTTGATATTTGTCGTTTAATAAAAAATAGATACGGTTTAAGTCTTCAGAAAACATGGAAATTATCTTTGACTTCGTAAAAGATTCATAAAACGGCACAAACTGCAATATATTATCCTCTTTTTTGAGCTTAAATATCGGATTTTTATCGTGATTTTTGATAATCTCTATCTGTTTTTCGTACAGTTTGGCAATATTTTCAAAATGTTCGGCAAGCTCCTGATTTTCCACTTCAGGGTCAAAATCATAAAACTGCACTTTCAAATCAAGCTGTGCGGAGAGGTCAAATATCACCGAAGAGTGCTTTTCTATATCATCCGTATTACCGCTGAAAACGATGCCTGTTTTGATATTTTCAAGCATATTGTCGGCGATTTTAAATATCGGCGTTTGAGAGTTGAAAAGGGTTTTTACGTTTGACTTGAAAAACGGCTTATCTACTACGCAAAGCCCGATATTCAGCCTATTTACGTCATTTATATATATATTTTCGCTCAAAATATTATAATAATCCGCACTCACGTCTATATCGTCCGAGGCAAGATTTTTGATATAACTGAACATAAACGAATATGTAGGATTTATGATTTTGATATAAAGTTTTTTGGAGTTTAGCCTCTCATGAAGAGCCAAAGTGTTTGCAAGAAGTGTTTCTATCCTCTTTTCATTCATATTTTTCATATCAACAAGACAGTAGATATTTGAGCCAAACGGCTGTGGAAATTGACCAAGTTCTCTTTTAATGCTTTTGTACACATCTTGCAATACTTCGGGCGCGCCGACTATAAGAAGATTGTCGTTTGGCTGAATCATAAGGTTTGGTTTTGGCAGAAAAAGCACACTGCTTCGGTAAAGCGCAGCAATATGCCATTTTTTCTGTTCAATACCGCCGATGTGTCTGTAAATATACGAACTTCCAACAGGCACTTGTATATCCATAACTTCACCCGCAGCAAGTCCTATATTTTGTGCAAATATAGGTGTATTCGGTACAAAATCCGCAAGGCGGAAAGCTACTATCTTGCGCGAATTGACTATTTTGAGATATTTATCTTCAAATTCAAGCCCCCACTTGTCCACAAGATAAATCGGTACTTTTTTGTCAAACTGTCTTATCGTTTTATAAGAGCCCTGTGCGTCTATCTTTTTGCTGACGGCTATTATTACCTGATAGTAGTCTTTATTCATCACGCTCGTCATTTTTTCAAAACTTGTCGGGTCAAATGAGTAGATTTTGAAGCTTTCTGGAAAAACAATATCCCTAATCGTCTTCTTTTTGTAAAATACAACGGTATAATCATTGCTGTCGCTCGCAACACTGACAACTCTTTCTAAAAAATGTTTTGCTAAAATACCGTTTGCGATGATTAAGACTTTTTTCATGCAATCTCCAAAAAATTAAGAGGATATTATAACCAAAATGGAATTTCACATAGATAAAACAGACAATCTTGCCCGTGCATGCACGATAAAAACGGCTCACAGCACGATACAAACTCCAGTGTTTATGCCTGTTGGAACGGCAGGGAGCGTCAAAAGCCTTGATGCCTTTGATTTAAGAGAGATTTTGGGCGCCGATATAATTTTAGGTAACACTTACCATCTTTACCTGCGTCCTGGAGATGAAACCATAAAAAATTTCGGCGGACTTCACGGTTTTACAAAATATAACGGCAGTTTTTTAACAGACAGCGGCGGATTTCAGGCATTCAGCCTCAGCGACATTTCAAAAGCAGACGAGAATGGTGTAAAATTCAAAAGCCACATAGACGGCTCCGCGCACTATTTCACGCCGCAAAAAGTACTTGACATAGAGTACAATCTAAACTCTGATATTATGATGGTTCTTGATGATTTGGTGGAGCTTCCGTCCACTAAAGAGCGCATAAATCTATCAGTAACCAGAACGATAAAATGGGCAAAAAAATCCATAGAATATCATCTAAGCGAAAAAAACAGCGCGCGCGCGGCGCATCAAAATATCTTTGCCATCATTCAAGGCGGCACGGATAAAGAATTTAGAAAAAAATGCGCCCTTGAACTCTGTCAAATGTCATTTGACGGATTTGCGATAGGAGGTCTTAGCGTCGGCGAGGAAAATGCTCTCATGTATGACACTGTAGAGTTTACAACACCTTTTATGCCGCAAAACAAGCCGCGATACCTGATGGGCGTTGGCACGCCGGAGGATTTGGTGGAAAATGTAGAGAGAGGCATTGATATGTTTGACTGCGTGATGCCTACAAGAAACGCCAGAAACGGCACGCTTTTTACATCTTTTGGCAAAATAAACATCAAGAGTGCGGGCTTTATAAAAGATGAACACCCGATAGATAAAGAGTGTGTATGTTACACATGCAAACGTTACTCAAGAGCCTATCTAAGCCACCTCTACCGTGCGCGTGAACTCACCTTTTTTCGTCTGGCAAGCCTGCACAATCTCCACTACTACCTGACGCTTATGAAACAGATGCGCGAAGCGATTTTGGTAGGCGAATTTAAAAAATTCAAAGCGGAGTTTTATAGCAAAAGAGCTTAAAAAAAGCTCTTTTAAAGCGCAAATATTTTACTGTTTTTGTTTTATCTTTATTTAAATTTAACAGATATACTAATTTCAAGAATTATTATTAAAAACAAGAGCAAACACCCTCACATTAAAATACTCTACAAGTTTTACCAAATCATTGTGAGACTTAAGAGAACAAACACCTCACATATTATCTTGCAATGCGTCAAAGGAAGTAATATTAGCGCTGTATGTTCCGTCTCCATTACCTCATGTTATCTTACAATACATCAAATTGCACAAAAAAGATATTGCTAAACTGTAAAACTCTCTTATGTTTTCTTACAAATACATGTGAGTAGTTCCTGGGATTTTTGAAAATCGCAAAACTCTCTCTCATATTTTCTTACCTTTTATACTTGGTGTTTCAATTCTTTTTATCTCGTTGATAAAACACTCTCATATTTTCTT
>JAISNG010000106.1 GCA_031276365.1 Campylobacteraceae bacterium
CATTAAAAGCTATAATAACAGATTGTGAAAATCCATTTGAATACAAATAATCTAAGGACACCAAAAATATGAACAAATACCTAAATCAACTTGTGAAACTTTCAGAGATAAACAAAGAGATTGACGCTTTTGAGCCTAAAATTCAAAAGATAGAGAAGAGTATAAGCGTTGCTTTTGAAAAAGCTAAAAATGCTGCGGAGAGCGTTGAACTGCTTGATGCGGAGATAAAAGAGATTAAGCTTAAAAAGATGAAAAACGAGGCTCTTTTGACGGAGCTTTCTGAAAAATTAAAAAGTATCGGCAAAAAATCCGCCGCGATTAAAAGTGAAAAAGAGCTCAAAGCTTTGCAGCTTGAAGAAGATATCGCAAAAGAGCAGTGTGATTTTGCCAACGAAGAGATAGCGAGATTTGAGAAAACAATAGAGTTAAAAGAGGGCGAGAAGACAAAGGCAAAAGAGCTGCATTTGGAACTTCAAAAAGCCGCAGAAGAGATTAGCCTATCCATGGAAACAGAAAAAAATGCTGTAAAAGAGGAGATGTCTTCGGCATATGCTAAAAAAGAGGCGCTTGTCGGCACAATGAGCCAAAGAATCCTCTCTTTTTATGAAAAAATCAGAAAATGGGCGCATAACAGCGCAGTAGTTCCTGTTAAAAAACAGGCGTGTTACGGTTGTTTTATGCGCATAAATGATAAAACAAATGCTTTGGTACTTCAAAGCGAAGATATCGTTACATGTCCTCACTGCGGACGTATTTTGTATGAGGAAGCTGTACAAAGCTCATGAAGCTTCTGTTCATCTGCTTTTATTATGCGCTTTTAAGCTTGTTTTATATCGCGGCGTTGCCTGCCTCTTTTGTAATATGTTGCTTTAAAAAATACAGAAGAGCCGTGCCGTCGCGTTTTTTTCTATATAAAAATATGCCTTTTCCAAAAAAAGGCGGCATATGGCTTCATGCATGCAGTTACGGCGAAGTTGCCTCTTTGTCGCCATTGATACATGCTCTTGGAAACGATAGAGTAAATATAAGCGTCATAACTAAAACGGGCTTTGATAAAGCGTGTCAGATATGCGAAAGTAAAAATGTGCGTTTTTTGCCTTATGAGATATTTTTGCCGTTTTGGATAAATGAGCAAAAAACGCTTGTAGTAACGGAAGCCGAACTTTGGCTCATGCTCTTTTTTATAGCAAGGAAAAGAGGTATGAAAACTATGCTGATAAATGCAAGAATCTCCGATAATTCATATCACAAATATAAAAGATTCAAGTGGTTTTACAAAATCATATTTTCATTTGTGGATGAAGTGCATGCGCAAAGCGAGACAGACAAAAAAAGACTCGCCTCTTTAGGCGCGCAAAATATAAAAGTATCTGGCAATATAAAAAGTTCGCTACTGCCGAAAGTTACAAGGCAGTACAAGATAAATAATATCTATAAAAGAGTCATAACGCTTGCCAGCACGCACATTGGCGAAGAAGCGCCGCTTTTGGAACAGCTCTCATGTATAGATTTGTCAAATACGCTGATTGTCGTAGCGCCGCGTCATCCCGAACGTTTTGAAGCTGTACATAAACTGTTGCAGTCATGGGCAAATTCAAATGGAAAAATATGCGGCAAACTCTCCAAAGAGGGGCTTGAAGAGCAAAATGATATCGTACTTTGCGACACTATGGGCGAACTTGTCAATATATATGCGATAACAGATATAACGATTTTGGGCGGTTCATTTATGGACGGTATTGGCGGACATAATCCTCTGGAGCCCGCAGCTTTTAACAACTCCATCATTTCGGGCAGATTTTTCTTTAATCAAAAAGAGCTTTATGCAAAGATTGAAGGTATCGTGATATGCGACATAAAAGAGGTTGGCGAAAAACTAAAAGGTGCTCTTCCCAAAACCTCTACTGCTTATCTGGAAAAAACAAATGATATAGTAAAGAGTATTTTGAGCGCACAAACAAGGATAGATTGATGATGCAAAGTGATAAGGCGTACAAGCTTTTAGCTCTTCAGGAGGGTATAAGCAACCGCGCGGCAAAAGAGTTGATAGATAGAGGCGTAGTTTCTGCCGCAGGTAAAAAGATAACGCTCGCCCGCGCCGATGTGAGAACAGACACGACTTTTAAAATCAATAAACTTAAAAAACCGACTGTTATTTTTGAAGACGACAAGATAATGGCAGTAGATAAACCTCCATTTTTAACTGCCGAAGAGATAGCGCAAAGTTTTAAACTAACGCTTTTGCATCGCCTTGACAAGGAAACAAGCGGAGTTTTGCTCTTAAGCAAGGATGATGAGTTTACAAAAAAAGTGATAGATGTATTTAAAAATAGAAAAGTTGAAAAAATTTATCTTGCCATCGTAAGCGGAAAATTTGCGGAGCCGATAACTATAGATACGCCGTTATATATCATAAAGACAAAAAGCGGAGCTTTTGCAAAGCCTTCAAAAGATGGTCAGGAAGCCGTCAGCACAGTTACGCCAAGACTCATTGAGGGTAAAAACTCTATGGTTGAAGTTTTGATACAAACAGGCAGAACGCATCAGATAAGAGCGCATCTTAAAAGCATAGGATTTCCTATCATCGGAGATGAGAAATATGGCGGTAAAGGCGGTGGTAGGATAATGCTGCATGCATGGAAAATCTCTCTTTTGGGATACAGTTTTGAATCGCCGCTTCCCGATGATTTTGCAAAGTTCGGCAAAGGTACTTAATATAAGCTTTATTTAAGTATGAATTTAGTTTAAATCATCATTATTGTATTATTGCATTCTTTTAGCCAAAACTCGGAGTGCGGCATAATGTGTCAATAGGAAATAAAGTGTAT
>JAISNG010000132.1 GCA_031276365.1 Campylobacteraceae bacterium
TGAAAAAGAGAAATTTCAAAATTACCGTCTTTTGTGGGCGCGCGTTTTAGACGAAAACGGCGCTGTTTTGCCAAGCTGGTTTTTGGGTACATGCGGCGGGAGTTTTGATGCGGAGGTTAAAAATGTCAGCGGCGGATATGCTTTTGCTGAAAATGTACTATTCATGGATCTTTGGCAATTTAACAAAACAGCCAAGCATGCATATAAAAGCGTAAAAGAGTTGATTTTTAGTCCGCCGACACTTAAAGAGCAGAAAAATATTTGTGCGAAATTTTCGAATTATCCTCTTATCATAGTTGTCCCGAGCGTTAAGAAAATGACGTATAAAATTCAGGCGCACTCAATATTTTACGAGGATGTTAGAGAAGTTTTAGCAACATTTTGATAAAATTGGCAGATTTTTACAGTTTAAGGTTTTGCAGATATGATAAATGTTAGAGAGATTCAAGAGATACTTCCACACCGTTTTCCGTTTTTGCTTATAGACAGAGTTATTGAGTTAGTCCCGGGCGTTCTAATCACAGCGTACAAAAATGTAACTATCGGCGAGCAGATTTTTCAAGGACATTTTCCAGGCCATCCGATATATCCAGGTGTTATGATTATAGAAGGAATGGCGCAGGCAGGCGGTGTTTTGGCATTTAAAAGCATGTGCGAAGATACTCAAGAAAGCGTAAAAAATAAAGTAGTCTATTTTATGAGCATAGATAATGCCAAGTTCAGAGTTCCAGTAACTCCGGGCGATAGATTGGAATACAGGCTGAATGTGATAAAACACAAGGGCAATATTTGGGTTTTGGACGGTAAAGCATATGTGGACAGTAAACTTGTTGCAGAAGCCGAACTTAAAGCTATGATAGTGGATAAATAGATGAGCAGGATTCATCATACCGCCATCATAGAACATGGAGCGGTTTTGGGAGAAAATGTTGTCATTGAAGCTCATACTTTTATCTCGGCAAACAGTACAATAGGCGATGACAGCGAAGTAAGACAAGGCGCGCAGGTGCTTGGCGGCACTGTTATTGGCAAAAATGTGAGGATATATCCGTATGCGATTATCGGCGGCGACCCGCAGGATATTTCGTTTAAAGTCGGCGAAACCTCACGCGTTATCATAGGCGACAATACAACAGTAAGAGAGTTTGTTACGATAAACGGCGGTTCGCAAAAGGGCGATTTTACAACACGCGTAGGCAAAAACTGTTTTATTATGAATTTTTGTCATATAGCTCATGACTGTACGCTGCATGATAATGTTATTTTGGCAAACTCCGCGACTTTGGCAGGACATGTAGAGGTCGGCAAAGATACGGTTATCGGCGGACTCACACCTGTGCATCAATTTGTCAAAATCGGCGAAGGCTGTATGATAGGCGGAGCAAGCGCGCTTTCGCAAGATGTGCCGCCGTTTTGTCTGGCTGAGGGCAACCGCGCTTATCTTAGAGGCTTAAATCTCGTAGGACTTAGAAGAAGAGAGAGCAAAGAGGATATAGACGCCCTGAATACCGCGTACAAACAGCTTTTTAAAAGCGACAAACCTGTAAAACAAAGTGCGCAGACTATTTTGAACTCAACAGATAACGCAAAAGTGCGCCTCATGTGCGAGTTTATTTTAGGTACCAAGCGTGGAATCCCATACGAAAGAGTAAATCATGAAAAAATGTAATTTTTGCGGCGAAGAGTACGACAGCGAAGAGCTGCTGGCTGCTCTTAACGGACCGAATGTTTATATATGCAGAGGATGTGTTGCCGCCGCGTCAAAAATCTTTTCGGGAGATTTGGAGAACGCTAAAGCCGAAGATTGTGAAAAAAAACTTTTGACGCCAAAAGAGCTTAAAGATGTTCTGGACCAATTTGTCATAGGGCAGGACAGAGCCAAAAAAGTCTTTTCTGTCGGCGTTTATAACCACTATAAAAGAATTTTCAAACAGGATATTGACGATAACGATACGGAGATTTCAAAATCAAATATTTTATTGATAGGTCCGACAGGAAGCGGCAAAACGCTTATGGCGCAGACTTTGGCGAGAGTTTTGGACGTTCCCATAGCCATATGTGATGCTACAAGCTTGACGGAAGCGGGATATGTCGGCGAAGATGTTGAAAATATCCTTACAAGGCTTTTGCAGGCGGCTGACGGGGATTTAGAAAAGTGCAAACAGGGCATAGTCTTTATAGACGAAGTTGATAAAATCTCAAGAATGAGCGAAAACCGCTCCATCACGCGCGACGTTTCGGGCGAGGGTGTACAACAGGCGCTTTTGAAAATCATAGAAGGAAGCGTTGTAAATATTCCGCCAAAAGGTGGGCGCAAACATCCAAATCAAGAATTTATACAAATAGATACGACAAATATACTTTTTGTCTGCGGCGGCGCGTTTGACGGGCTTGAGGAGATTATTAAACGCCGCGTGGGTAAAAATATTTTGGGTTTCAATCAGGAAAAACGCGTCAAAAGCAAAGAGGGCGAATTGCTAAATTTTATGGAGCCTGATGATTTGATACATTACGGGCTTATTCCCGAGCTTATAGGACGCTTGCATATAAGCGCTGTGCTGCAAAATCTGGACAAGGATGATATGGTGAGGATTTTGACTGAGCCGAAAAATGCCATCGTCAAACAGTACGAGAAGCTTTTTGCAATAGACGGCGTGAAGCTAAGCTTTGAAAAAGAGGCGCTTGAAGCCATAGCGGAGCTTGCGATAAAACGCAAAACCGGAGCAAGAGGACTTAGGACTATCATGGAAGAACTAATGACGGATATAATGTTTGAACTGCCCGATTTTAAAGGATATGAGATAGTCATTACACTTGATGTTGTTAAAGGCGGCGAAAAACCGCTTTTTGTTAAACAAAATAAAAAAAGCGCGTAAGGAGCGTAAAATTATGATACTAGACCAATTGATAGGATTTTTTTCAAATGATATGGGCATAGATTTGGGCACGGCAAATACGCTTGTGCTTGTCCGCGGTAAGGGCATTATCATAGACGAGCCTTCTGTTGTTGCCATTCAGCGCGATAAATACGGTAAACAGGATATTTTGGCAGTCGGACATGAAGCCAAAAAGATGGTCGGAAAAACTCCTGGCGATATTGAAGCGATTAGACCCATGAGAGACGGCGTTATAGCTGATTTTGATATGACTGAAAAGATGATTCGCTACTTTATAGAAAAGGCGCACAAAAGAAAAAATTTTTTAAGACCGCGCATTATCATATCCATTCCTTACGGCTTAACGCAGGTTGAGCGAAAAGCGGTCAGAGAGTCTGCTATGAGTGCGGGAGCAAGAGAGGTATTTTTAATAGAAGAACCGATGGCGGCGGCAATAGGCGCTGATTTGCCGATAAGAGAACCTAAAGGAAGTTTGATAGTAGATATCGGCGGCGGCACAACGGAAATCGGCGTTATATCATTGGGCGGTCTTGTTATTAGTAAATCAATACGCGTTGCAGGTGATAAGATAGACATGGCGATAGTGGATTACGTAAAGAAAAAATATAACCTTTTGATAGGCGAGCGCGGCGGCGAGGAGATAAAAATCGGCATAGGAAGCGCGATATCCCTCAACCCTGAACTTTCAATGATGGTAAAAGGGCGCGACCAGGTCAGCGGACTTTTAAGCCGCATAGAGATGACGAGCGAAGACGTAAGAGAAGCCATGAAAGAACCGTTAAGAGAGATAGTAGAGGCGCTGAAAGATGTGCTTGAGATTACTCCTCCGGATTTGGCGGGCGATATTGTTGAAAACGGTGTTGTTTTAACGGGCGGCGGCGCTTTGATACGCGGACTTGACAAGTATCTCAGCGATGAGGTAAAGCTGCCTGTTTTCATCGGTGAAGAGCCGCTTTTGGCGGTAGCGAAAGGTACAGGCAAGGTACTTGATGAGATAGGATTGTTACAGCAATTGGCTAATGAATAATAAACTTAAGTTTTTTTTAATTATCATATTGTTAGCCGCTATCTCCATTAATTACTCAAACGGCTTGAGAGGCTTGGCAGGAGATGTTTCGTCATTCGTCATAGGTCTTTACATGAGCGCAAAAGAGGGCTTGGGCGATGCGATAGACGAGCATTTCAATCAGCGCAGCGAAATACGTCTCTTAAGAGAGAAAAACGCTGAACTTTTGGAGGTGGCGCAGGTTTCTGCTGCTTATTCGGCTAAATTCAATAACATGCTTAAAGAGGCAAATTTAAGCGAATACAAAGTCAAAACCAAAATAGTTAGAGCGCTTTCGTATGTAAATCTTGGCGATTATAACAAAGTCTGGCTTGATTTTGACGATTTTGACGAAAATAAAATCTACGGTCTCATGTATCAAGGATACAGTGCGGGCATAGTAACTTCAAGCAAGGGAAGAGCCTTGGCGCTTTTACAGCAAGACCCTAAATCTTCCTTTTCCGTGTACATGGGCGTAGAAAAGATAAAAGGCATAGCATTTGGCTCGGGAGATAAGATAGAGGTGCGCTATATACCTTTGTGGAGCGAACCGAAAGCGGATGATGAAGTCGTAACAAGCGGGCTTGATAATATATTTTTTGAAGGGCTGAAAGTGGGAAAAATCCTCATTGTTTATAAAAATGAATCATATTTCACGGCTGTTGTTGAGCCATATGCTGCCGTTGAAGTGCCGGGTTTTTTTCATGTTATACTATGAGCGATTGAAAATAATGAATTTTTAAAAGGATAATTTTTATGCCTAAACGCACCGATATAAATACTATTTTACTGATAGGTTCAGGTCCTATCGTCATAGGGCAGGCTTGCGAATTTGACTATTCGGGAACTCAAGCAGCTAAAACGTTAAAAGAGCTTGGATATAGAGTTGTTCTTATCAACTCAAACCCCGCTACTATCATGACAGACCCAGAATTTGCAGACAGAACATACATAGAGCCTATCAGTGTTGAAGTGGTTGAGCGCATTATAGAAAAAGAGAAAGTTGATGCTATTTTGCCCACGATGGGCGGTCAAACCGCGCTTAATACAGCTATGAAGCTTTATGAGAGCGGTAAAATCACAAATGTAAAATTTCTTGGTGCAAATCCCGAAGCTATTAAAAAAGGCGAGGACAGACAGGCATTTAAGGAGGCCATGATAAAAATAGGCATGGATTTGCCAAAATCCCGCTATGCATACACGCTTGACGAGGCGATAAAAGCGGCTGATGAGATAGGATTTCCGCTTATCATAAGAGCCTCTTATACGCTGGCTGGCGGAGGAAGCGGCGTAGCTTACAATATAGACGAATTCAAAGAGTTAGCTGCGCGCGGCATTGATATAAGTCCGATAAATGAAATACTTATAGAGGAGTCTTTGCTTGGCTGGAAAGAGTACGAAATGGAGGTCATCAGAGACAGATGCGACAACTGCATCATCGTTTGCTCCATAGAAAATCTTGACCCTATGGGCGTTCATACAGGGGATAGTATAACGATAGCGCCGGCATTAACACTGACAGACAAAGAGTATCAAAAGATGAGAAACGCTTCGTTTGCGATTTTGCGTGAAATAGGCGTGGACACGGGCGGGAGCAATGTGCAATTTGCCGTTAATCCCAAAACAGGACGCATGACCGTCATAGAGATGAACCCGCGCGTTTCGCGCTCTTCCGCACTTGCTTCAAAAGCTACGGGTTATCCGATAGCAAAAGTTGCGACGCTTTTGGCTGTTGGATTTACGCTTGATGAGATAAAAAACGACATCACTGGTACAGCGGCGAGTTTTGAGCCTGTGATTGATTATATCGTTACAAAAATTCCACGCTTTACGTTTGAAAAATTTCCCTTAGCTGAATCCACGCTTACTACCTCTATGAAAAGCGTGGGCGAAGTTATGGCGATAGGTAGAACGTTTAAGGAATCTTTGCAAAAAGCGCTTTGTTCGCTTGAAACCGGACTTTACGGATTTAATAAACTTAACTGCAAAGACGATGTGCTGACTAACGAAATCAGAAGAGCTAATGCTAACAGACTGCTTTATATTGCGGAAGCTTTCAGGCGTGGATTGTCCGTCGAAGAGGTGCATAAACTCTGCCGAATAGACTCTTGGTTTTTAAGAAATATCGCAGAGATAGTAGCTTTTGAACAAAAGATAGATATGGGGATTTTGAATGACGCAAAACTTTTAAGAGTTGCAAAGACTTACGGATTTTCCGATGAGATGATAGCCTCAATCATCAACGACAAAGACAATCTTTCACTCACGCACAATGATATATATTACGCAAGAGCTAAAGCCGGCATCTCATTTGAATACAACAATGTAGATACATGTGCGGCAGAGTTTGAAGCGCTGACCCCGTATCTCTACTCAAGTACTAACATAACAACTAACAGCGTTAGTGTTAGTAAAAATGGCGGGCGAAAAAAAGTACTGATAATAGGCGGCGGTCCGAATAGAATAGGGCAGGGCATAGAGTTTGATTACTGTTGTGTTCATGCGGCATATGCGCTTAAGGATTTGGATGTTGAAACTATCATGTACAACTGCAATCCCGAAACAGTTTCTACAGACTACGACACAAGCGATGTTTTGTATTTTGAGCCGATAGATTTTGAACATGTAAGAAGCGTTGTGGAGCTTGAAAGTCCTGACGGCGTTATCGTACATTTTGGCGGTCAAACTCCACTCAAACTTGCGAAGCAGTTAACAGCTGCGGGAGCGAAGATTATCGGTACAAGCGCTCATGTGATAGATATAGCCGAAGACAGAGAAAAGTTTTCAAAATTCATCAAAGAGAACAATATCAACCAGCCTCAAAATGCTACGGCTTTAAGCGAAGAAGAGGCGATAGAAAAGGCGGCGGTTATCGGCTATCCCGTACTTGTGAGACCAAGTTATGTATTGGGCGGGCGCGCCATGAGGATAGTTTATAATGAAAGCGAATTGAAGCTTTATATGAAAGAAGCGGTCAATGTCAGTCATCAATCTCCCGTATTGATAGACCAGTTTTTAGACCGCGCCATAGAGCTTGACGTGGACGCGATAAGCGATGGCAAAGACGTTTATATCGGCGGCATTATGCAGCATATAGAAGAGGCGGGAATCCACAGCGGAGACAGTGCGTGTTCTCTGCCTGCTGTTAGTTTGTCCGATAAAATCGTCAAAAAAGTAGAACGCCAGACAAAACAAATTGCACTGAATCTTGGCGTTGTCGGACTCATGAATATCCAATATGCCATTTTTCAAGACGACATTTATATGATAGAGGTAAATCCGCGCGCGAGCAGAACCGTGCCATTTGTGAGTAAAGCTACGGGCGTTCCTATGGCAAAAGTTGCTACGCGTGTTATGTATCAGGGGGATTTGAAAGAGGCGCTTGGATTTTACGATACATTTGGCGTAGTTTACGAAGAAGACGGCATCTTAAAAGCCAAAATCAAAAATTATATAGCCGTCAAAGAGGCTGTTTTTCCATTTAACAGACTTCAAGGCGCGGATACGATTTTGGGTCCTGAGATGAAGTCTACAGGCGAAGTTATGGGTATAAGCGAGAGTTTTGCCGATTCGTTTGCTAAAAGCCAGATAGCCGCGGGCAATATTTTACCCAAAAGCGGAACAGTCTTTTTGTCCTTGACGGACGCAGATAAGATTTTTGTTAAACGGCTTGGAGAGAGTTTTAAAAAGATAGGTTTTTCCATCATCGCTACAGGCGGTACGCACAAGGCTCTTATGGACGCGGGATTGGATGCGGAATTTGTCTATAAAGTCAGCGAAGGACGTCCAAATATTGAAGATAAACTTAAAAACAAAGATATCGCTTTGGTGATAAATACAAGCGACAACAAATCAAGCAAAGATGACGCTAAAAAGATAAGACAGAGTGTTTTGAGGCTCAATATCCCATATTTTACGACTGTTTCGGAAGCATTTGTGGCAATTGAGGCGATAGCAAATCTGCAAAGAGACGGCGCTTTGGAGCCGAAGTCCTTGCAGGAGTATTTGAGATTGTAAAATTATTTTAAGAAATTTTACATATTTTTACATGTATAAGGAACAAAAAGAGGTTTTTGATGAAAATATTTACTCTTTTTGCTCCCGTACTGTCCGCAAACATGTATTATCAAGTTCGTCAAAACACCGATGGTTGGATATATTGTTTTATATATTAAAGCAGTTATAATATTTCTTTTCTTCAGTCATTACAAGGCTAAACAGTGCAAAATGAGATAAAAAAATTTACTCTTATTTCAAGCGGCGGCATTTTGCTTATGCTTTTTGGTATATTTTTGCTCTACATAAAAGCGCGTTACGATGCAGACGCACCGTGTCTGACAAAGAGCGATTTTTACTCCATAAACAGCCGAAATATACCAATTTTTATTGCTTTTGGCGTGATATTTATCGGTATTATAACTGAGCTTCTCGGAAGGTTTAAGCTTGCATGCGCCGCTAATGATATAAAGATATTTTATAATCGCCTAAATCTCTATTTTGCCGCCATACTTTTTATTTTGATATCACTGAAAATTGTTATGGCAAGCAGCGAAACCCTCTTTTTTATGAAAATGTGTGTAAGTCGTATCTATTGCGAAAGCGAGAGTTGCTATAGCGTAAAGTTTGCCAAGTCGTGGGCTGTGCCATTTTTTCTTATTTTGTTTGTTTACGTTTTTCTAAAAGATTCTATCTATTTTTCAAGGGTATTTAAAAGCGTTTTGCATATAGTTACATTTACGCTTGGCATCATCTCTATCATGTTGTTTTTGAGTGCGCCGTTTTTAAGTTTTTTTAGACCGTACGGATTGTATAAATTTCGCGAGTTTTTTGGAAATTTCACAAATATAGTGCTCTTTGTTCCATTTCTTGTCGTGCAATTGATAACGTATATGAAAATCTCAAAAACTCCCAACAAAGCAAAAGAGTTTTCTTTAATTAATATCTTTTACGACATTATATTTCAAAAGAAAATAGTAATGTTGATTTTTTGCATTGCGGTATTGGTTATCACGTTGTATTTTTCGGCATTTTCTTTGGAGCAGGGATATATTCTTTTATTGTTAGTGCCATTTACGGCGTCTATTACGGTGATATTTTTGCCGCTTTTATTTTTTCCGCTCAATATTAAAAAAAGAACATTGATTATTTTTAGTTTTTTAGCATCGCTGTTAATACTATTAAATATGATATTCATGTATTTTCTTCTATTTTTTGATGTTATGGCGCTGCCTGTGCTTTTGATGTTTTGTATAATTTTTAAATTGCAACAATATAATTTTACAAAAACGAGTATCCTGCTCATAGCTATAACTTGCGTATTGTTCAGATATTTTGTTTTTCCATACTAAATCGGCTATGATATTGCTTTTAATTATAAAGGCGTTTGTATGACAAAAAAGATAAAAAACGCTGCTTTTATCATGAGCGGCGGCATTTTGTTTATGCTTTTGGGTATATTTATATTCGGCGCTCTTAACTTAGAATATGCGACAATAAAAGATTTTTATCCTCCAAACAGCCGCGATGTGTCTGTTTTTGCAAGTTTTAGCGTGATTATCATAGGCATTTTGAGCGAGCTTTTCGGAAGATTTGCCCTTGCTAAGGCCGCAAACGATATGAAGATATTTTACAATCGCTTAAATCTCTATTTTATCGCCGCACTTTTTGCTTTAAACTCCTCCTTTTTTGCACCAATACGTATAGATTTTTTTGAAAACTATAGCAGAACAGGAGAGACAATAACAGGAGTTTTCTCCGTATTTTTGGTTATTTTGGGCGTCTATTTTTTGCTGAAGGACTCCGTATATTTTTCAAGAGTGTCAAAAAGCGTATTGCCGAAAATTACATTTGCGCTTGGCGTTATCTCGATTATTATGTTTTTGTGCTCTATCATAAGCGCATCGGCTTTTATCCCGCCTCTTGTGATGCAATTGATAACATACTTCAAAATTGTAAAAACCCCAACCGTACATGAGGGAGAAGAATTTTCGTTTTACAATTATCTTGCGTCAAATCAAACAAGAGTATTTTTCGTTTTATTTGCCGCTCATGTTATGTTGGCGTTTTCTATCTTTTTAAATGTGTCTGGAGGGGCAGTTTTGGTCTTTGGTCTTGTTATAGTACCGGTTGTACTTGTGATGTCACTGCCGCTATTGTTTCTTGAAAACTCACCGATTAGTAAAAAAGATGTATTGCTGTTTATGCCGTCTTGGACTGTATTTTGCGTGGCTACTGTTGATTTGACGGCATCGGAGCCGTCCCTTTTTATTTTAATTATGACTGGCATAATAGTTTTGTTTATCAATAGAAAGAAGATACCATTTTGGATTGTGATTTACGCGGTTATTGTCGGTTTGGCGATATTGGATTTTATAATAGGAGATGAATCTCTTTTGAAAATATTTATCATATCGCTCATTGTATTTGTGCCGTTTTGTTCTCTTATGATGTTGTTTGTTTTGGCGTTTTGTGTGATTTTAAAACTCCAGCAGCGCGGCTTCATGAAGGCAAGTATTCTGCTGACATTGATAACATGCGTATTGTTCGGATGCATCGCATTTTAACATGTTCAAAGCGCGTCCATGAAAGGCTTAAAATGATTTATCTTGTGCAGACGGATACGACGGTGGGATTTTTGTCAAAAGATATGAAGGCTTTGAATACCGCCAAAAGCCGCCCTTTGGATAAGCCGTGTATTCTCTGTTCCGCTTCGTTTAGGGAGCTTGGCGTAAAAGTCCCGCGCCGATATAAAAACCTTGTAAGACGAGCCAAAAAGACAACATTTATCATTTCAAACGGCTTGTCATTTAGAGTCGTAAAAGAGGGCGCGCATGCTGCATTTTTGAAAAAAATGGGTGCGATGTATTCCACTTCGGCAAATGAAACAAACAAACGTTTTGATATTGATTTTGCCAAATCCAAAGCCGATGTTATTGTAGAAGATGAACGCGGTTTTTTTGAGGGCGCGCCGTCTATGATATTGAAACTTGGCAAAAAAAAACTGAAAAAAATCCGCTGATACATTAAAACTTTCTTGTATTTTCAAGCGATATTGCTGTAAATTTAGTATTGTTAAAATATGTGAAAATTTCAGAAAGGCTCTCATAAAAATATTGTTATTTGCCGCTTTGATTTTTAGGTTTGTTTTGTTCGGGCGCAATTGCGCAAGAAAAAAGGTCTGAAACGTTTGTTTATTTAAGCTATCAGGACATTCCTGTTTTGGGTGAAAAAGCAGAACATGAGCAGTATTTGCAAAAAGACTAAATACAATTATCGCGCGGCGGCGCGTCAATATCTGTGTGATAGACATTGGACAGAATATTGCAAGCCGCGGCAATCCAATAAAAGACACAATAATAGTTTGATTTCATGTAAAGAGAGCAACAATGAAGCAGAATATTATAAATGCTAAAGAAGCAAACGGAGTTAAAGATGATTATTTATACGGCTATTCGGAGATTTTTTAGAGTGATTAAAAAAATACTTTAGACCTGTTTTCTGTCTCACAAAAATCAAAAGTTTGCAAGAAAATCTTAGACACAAGCTGTTTTTTGGAGACTTGAGAGATTATATTGTATATAACGATAAGAAAAATCCGAAGATAAAAAATCTGATTTTTACGACATAAGATACGAGTGAAGATATATGCCATTTTTTTATAAACAACTGCCGATTGATGCGAACGAAACTGAGTTTGTGCATGAAGTTGGACAAATTAACGTTTCAGATGTATTCAAAAGAGGGGAGAGAGGTTTGAAAATATATTGTTGGATTTGGGGTGAAAATCCCAAAATTTTTTTGCTTGATGATACTGTATATTTAGATATTGTTTTGAAAGATAAAAATAGACATTATGTTTTTTCGCTTGACAAAGAAGGTTATTGTTTTGACTAAGCATGTAAAATTACAATAATAACAAAAAATATACAGACAAGCTGTATAAGATAAACATTGGGTGTGCTTTTGAATTTTGTTATTGGCAGTGAACAGTTTTATGCTCTCGCGTTAAGCAACCAAAAAAACAGTATAATTAATCTTAGTGGAGCGGGTGGTTAGCCCGCCCCTTTCTAAAATCGCAAAGTAAGTTTTAAGTAAACTTTTCTTGCTTTGCAAGCTATTTTCAGCCTTATCCTGCGTTTGCCACGCAGGATAAGAAATTTAATTTTATACCCATTTCCTCTTTGAAGGGTGGAGATTAATTTAGCAGGTAACCAGCCCTTTATTCAACCGCTTCTATTTCTTTCGGAGGCATGGACAGCAACCACATACCCTTTATTGGCGCGTAGGCGAAAGCCCATTTACTTTTTTTACTATGCTTATGATAGCAAATTTGTCATCTTCATATATAAATTGTCGTAAAACAAGATATTAATATAATAAAATCTAATAAAGTAAAAAATATACAAGAGGCTATGTTTGGGTATATTTTATGAGCGAGAACAATAATAGTTATTTTATAAATTACAAAAATAAGAACAAAAAACATCTTTTGATGAATTTGTGATATGTTTCTGATATGGAGCAGACCGCGATTGTGGCCTTTTAGCAGTTTATGATTCAAACAAAAGCGATAATATCCGCTATACAGGTGAAAATAATGAAAACAACAAATATCGTCATCCAATCGTTTTTGCCGGCGGCAATGCAAGGACACAAGAGGAGTTGATATCTATCGGCAAGAAAAATTATCTGATTGTCAGCGGCAAAACCAAATTAATCTGCCTTTATGAGATTGGCGCGGGCGACGACGAAGACATTGCTGATAATGTCTGCGTTTTTGAGCTGATATACATATAGATTTTACATATTTATTTGTAACACATCAAACGCACTTTCTGTCGTAGAACACAGGCTGCTATGGGACACTGCGTGATTTGGTACGGTTATAAAAGTGTATGTGCAAAGAGTGTTCAAACTCAATCTATCCTCTTCATAGCTTAGCTTCAAAATGCCGCGCTTATCACATCTCTATCCACTTTTGAAGTATTTTTATCTTCTTATGAGCGGTCAAATCCAATTGTATCGGCGTGAGCGATATAAAGCCTTGATTTAGCGCGTATATGTCGGACTCTTCGTCAATATCTCTTTGCCACATCAGCGCATCAACGCCTATCCAGTAATACTCCTCGCCTCTTGGATTTCTATTCATCAAAGCCGTGCTTTCATATGAGCGATTGCCTGTTTTTGTTACTTTGTAACCTTTGCACTCTTTGGGCGGAATGGGTGGGATATTTACGTTTATAAACTCTCTGCTTCCAAGCGGGTATGAGCCGTTTAGGATTTTTTTCGCCAAATCATGCGCGCTTTTTGCCGCCAGCTCATAGCCAAGCATATCAAGCATTTCTCGCCCGCTTGTGTAGTATTGAGATATTGCAAATGACGGGATTCCATGTAAAGCGCCTTCCATCGCGCCGCCTGCCGTGCCGCTGTAAGTGATATCTTCTCCCAAATTTGCGCCGCGGTTGATGCCACTGACGATAAGGTCTGGCTGTTTGTCTTTTTCAAACAAAACATTTAGGGCAAGATATATACAATCACTCGGAGTTCCATCGTCAAGCTTGAAAAAGTCATCGTCCACTCTTATAAATTTAAGCGGTTTTGTAACTGTAAGCGAGTGTCCGCATGCTGATTTTTCAGTAGTCGGAGCTACTACCGTAACTTGTCCTAAAGGCTTTAGCGCCTCTTTTAACGCAAGCAAACCTTTGCTCTCAAATCCATCGTCATTTGTAATCAAAATCCGTTTTTGCATGTATATCCTTTTGTGTATTATATCAGTGATTTATTTAATCTCTTTTACGATAAATTCGCTCTTATCGCTCTGTCCGCTCTCATCAATGACCACAAGCTGATATGTTCCCTCTTTGGTAAATTTATAATTCAAAAACTCCCCTTCGCTGTTTTGCCCCGCAAGATCTCCGTTCAAAAACCACCATCTCATGCCTCTGCCGCCTTGAGATGTGATTTTCGGTATCAACTCCTCCTTGTTTTTTGAGATTGTAAAGATAGTATCGTTTTTGACATTTTTGATAATCAGAGTTCTTGTTGGGTCGTTATCTTCCAGTGGTGGACAAGTTTGGCTTTTTTTGGGCAGTCTTTGAGATATATGCTCTTTTTTGGGCAGCCATGGAGTCAATGATGCAGGCCACATGGCGAGCCTTTGTTTGCGCGCATTTTTGCAATAATATGCGCTCATCTCGCCTTTATCGTCGGTATAATATGTGAACCAGCCGCCCGCCAAATCTTGTTTTGATGAAAAAAGTGTCGGCGGCGTGAGGTTGTTAAGTATCCACGCTCTCTTTTCTACTCTGCAGTTTGGGTCGTTTTTTGCAAGCGGCTGACCGCTCGGCCAGCAGATATTTTTTACGCTTACGCTCTCAGGTTTTTCATCTAGATAATCATTAAGCAAAAATGAGTTTGTCTGTTTGCTTTTTAGATAATTGTTGATTTGATACAAAAACGGAACTGCGCTTGCCGCGCCAAACTGCTCCGCTACAGGAGTGCCGTCAGGTCGTCCCGTCCAGACTCCGATGATATATTTTGAGCTTACGCCGACAGCCCATGCGTCTCTCATGCCGTAACTCGTCCCAGTTTTATACGCAAAAGATAAAAATCCGCGCCTGTAAAATGCGGGGTCTGCTTCGCCTGAGAGCATACGCCTTGTTATCCATGCTGCGCCTGCATCTACAAAATCATGCTCTATCAAAGGGTCGCTTTCAAGATATCTTAACGGCGAAATTTTTCCGCCTCTTGCAAATGCGCTGTATCCGCTGACCAGTTTATCCAAACTAATGCCCGCACCGCCCAAAATAACTGCAAGATTTGGTTCCGCATATGGAGGTAGTTTGAGATTTATGTCAGCACTTGATAGTTTTGCCATAAATTTTTTTGGTCCATAAACTTCCATAAGTTGAACGGCGGGCAGATTTAGAGAATTGCCAAGAGCATCGGACGCACTTACCGCGCCGGAAAACGCCATATTGAAATTTTCAGGAGTGTATCCGTAAAGTCTTGGCGTATCCTGCAAAAGAGACTGCGAATGTATCAACCCTTCATTTATCGCCAAAGCGTAAATAAAGGGCTTTAGTGTTGAGCCCGGAGACCTTGACGCGCTTACCATGTCCACATGACCAAAACGACTTTCATCATTAAAATCTATAGAACCAACGTACGCTTTAACGGACATATCCGTGTGGTCTACTACTATCATCGCCAAAGAGGTGGCTGGGTGAAGGGTGGATTTTGCGTTCAGTGCCATCTCCTCAAGATTTTGCTGCATGGAGGCGTCGATGTTTGTTTTGATTATCCGCTCATTACTCATCTGCAAAGTGCGTCTTGCCAAAATTGGCGCCAACTGCGGAGTAAAGCGCGGCGGCAGATAGATATTTTCTTCCTTTGCCTCTTTGACGGTTTTTTCGTCCCAAATGCCGAATTTCAGCATCCTGTCAAGCACCTTATCACGCGCTTTTTGCGCGTCAAGCGGATATTTGTCGGGTCTTAATCTACTTGGAGACTGCGGCAAAGCCGTCATCAAAGCAGCTTCTGCATGAGTTAATTCCAAAGGCGTTTTGCCAAGATAACTCCATGAAGCAGCGCCTATCCCCTCAATAGTTCCGCCAAACGGCGCGCGGTTTAGATATATAGTCAAAATCTCATCTTTTGAGTAGTGCCACTCAAGCTGCAAAGCGCGCCATATCTGCCTGATTTTTCCGCCGATGCTTTTTTTGTGAGGTTCAAGTATCCTTGCTGTTTGCATGGTAAGCGTGCTCGCACCTGATATCGTTTTGCCCTCATGTATGTTTTGCGCAGCCGCGCGGATTATTGCGATGGGATTTATGCCAAAGTGCTGATAAAACCATCTGTCTTCGTAAGTGAGCAGAGATTGTATGTAAGCGGGCGATACATCTTTAATTTCAACAGGATATCTCCAAATACCCTCTTCATCGGCGAATCGCCAAAGCGGAGAGTTATCGTCTGCAACGACTATACGCGACGCGCGCGCGTTGTTTGGAGGAAGCGGAAATGCCTTGTCCAAGATAAAAAACACAATTGGCGTGATAATAATAAAAAAGAGAAAAATTTTTAGAAATATTTTCAAATGACGCTCATGAAGGGGCGTTTCCGCCCCATTGATATTATTTGACCGTAAGTTTCGGTATGCTTTTGCCTATGGCGAAAATTTCAGGACTATACATAGACTCAACATATGGAGGCGGAACGATATAAACTCCCGGACTTACCGCACGCACAAGATATACAAGCGTAGCGGGATTGTATCGTCCAACATCAATTGCCGCTACGTATCTATCATCTCTAAACTCTTGATGAATTATCGAAGTTTCGGCAAGACGGCGCGCCAAGTCTCTGTTTGCCTTTAACGCGTCGCTGTCGCTTAAACTAACGCTGCTATGTCCCAAGTTTTGATTTTCAAGCTCCAAACCAGCCGGCAGTAAATCAACCACAAGCGCATCGGAAATTCTCTCAAAATTCGTATTTATGCTCAAAGCCGCGATGACCAAATCCCCGCTTTTAATCTCGCTCAAGCTCGTCTCTTTGCCATCAAGCGTGTAGTATGTCCTTGAGACGGTGATATTGTGTGAAACAGGAGTAGGGGCGGATTTTGGATAGCCCGTGATATCTATAGAAGCAAATATCGCCGCTTCGCCGCCATTTTTGATGTTTTGTATCGCTTTTAGAGCTGTGGCGTCAAGCGTTCTTGCAAAAGGTTTATTATCTGGTTTAATATTCTCTTTTTTGCCGCCTGCATCGATAATTGCTTGCCATGACGACTCTTTTGCGTTTATAAAATGTCTACCTGCCAAAAATATGGAGTTTCTATCTTGTGTGGAAAAATATCCTTGCAATCTTATTTGTTCGGAGAGCGATAAAGCTATTTTGGCTCTGCTTTCCGGCAGCAAATCGTGCTCATACATAAGCGATAGTATTAAAGCCGTATCTCTAACGTTGCTTCCATAATCGCCGTACCAGCGGTAAGTGTTGCGGTTTGAGTTGAAAAGCACAGCGCTTTTTGTGAGATTGTCGGCGCGCTCGTTATCGCCCGCTAATTTTAACGCAATGCCAAGCTGCATGAGCGCAAGCGAGGATTGTTTGTCGTTTGCCAAATCATAAAGGCGTCTTAGATTTCCAAGATTTGCTTTTTGTTCGCGCGCTAATACAAGTGATGCATAACTTTTTACTGCGAAATTTGTGTAGTCAAAACTGTCGCTGTAGCCATAGTCGATATTTCCATTGTTCGTATAATACTGCAATCTTTCAATCGCTTTATTTAAAGCAGTCTGCGATACATAAAAACCTTGCTCTTTTGCTCTCAATAAAAAGTCTGTTACGTAAACGGTAGCCCAATGCGCTTCATAAGATTCAGCTCCCCAAAACCCGAAAGAACCGTTTGTCTTTTGCATGCCAAGAAGCCTCTCTATCCCTTTTTGCACATTCTCTTTGCGCTCTTCGTTGCTTGAAGTTTTAATACCCAAAGATTCGAGCTGTTCAGATGAGGCGTAAATGGACGGATATATGCCGCTTGTCGTCTGTTCTACGCATCCGTAAGGATAAGCAAACAACTCTTTTATGGCTTGCGCAAAGCTAAGAGGCGGGATTGAACTGATAACAAGAGCCGCTTCTATCGTTCTTTCATCAAGATTTTTGTAACCTTCTTCAAAATCGTTTGAGCTGATAGCGTTATTTTTATTTAACTCTTTAAAGAGTTTAAAAGTACTTGCAGGATATGGCTGTCTTACGCCTATACTCCATTTTTTCTCTATCTTTTTCTGCGCTTTTCCATCGATTCCGCTTACGGTAACTGTTACCGTGCCGCTTCCAAAGCCGCCTTTTGCTGATATCGGTATATAAACTACCTTTTTTTGCTTGTCGGATATGACTATCTGCTCCTCTTTGAAGCCGTCCAAGTATCCCATAGCGCTTATCGTTACTTTTAGTTTTTGTTCAAGTCCTGAAAGGTTGTTTATATCAAGTGCAAAAGTGCTTTTGTCGCCGCTTGATAAAAATCTCGGATGATTTAACTCCACGACGAGAGGTGAAGCCACAATAACTTTTTGCTCACTGCTGCCATAATCTTCATCTCCCCAAATCTGCGCCATAAAGCGAAGTTCTCCGTTAAAGTCTGGAATGTCAAACTCAACCTCTGCCTCTCCGTTTTCATTTAGCGTTACGGGTTTTGACTGCATGGCGACAAGCAGGATTTTGGTAAGAGGTTTTTTGCCTCCTGTTAGTTTTGAAAGAGCGGTATCTCCACCGAATTTCAGCGATGCACTTTTGCTGCCGCCCTCTATCAAGTTTCCGTATACATCATATATATCTACGTTCCACTCTCTTTTAGCAAAAAATGTTTCAAACGGGTCGGGCGTTTGAAAATCCGTGATATTTAAAATGCCGCTGTCCACTGCCGATACGATAGCTGTGAGTTTTTTACCTTTTTGATTTTGGTTTAGATTCGCTTTCAATATTACTTTGACTTTTTGTTTCGGCTCTATTTTTTCAGGAACTTTTAGTGTCAAATCAACTTTTCTATCGTCTCTAAAAAGCGGCAGATGGAGTATTCCCATAGCTCTTTTTGGCGTTAGATGGAGGTTTTTATTGCCATCTTTGATTATAGTTGCGCTTATGTAGATGTCATGGCTTGCCCACTCTTTGTTTACTGGTATTTGGACGACTGTTCCGTTTTTGCCTGTGCGTATGTTTTGCCACCATAAAATACCATCATTTGTCTCAACGCTCAAATAGCCGCTTCCGCTCTCAAGGGATTCTACTGTAACTTTCGCTACATCGCCCGTTTTATAAGACGGTTTGTCAAGTTTGAGTTTTATCTGTTCAGGTCTTGTTTCGCTTCTGCTGTTCTCCTGCCAACTGTATCCAGCGTAAAAACGCACGCTGCTTACGGCGTTCGTATCTTTGTCCGTAACTTCAATGATATAAGCTCCCCACTCTACGTCAAATCCTACAACCGCGCTTTTCCCCTCTTTGACGGACAGTTCAACGCTCTCCATGTTGATATATTTTGTGTTATAATCGTGTCCCCAGCCACCGTCGTCATAATACCAATAGTAGTCATGTCTCTCTTTGATGAGATTTATGCGAAGATTGTTTTTGGCGAGTTTTTTGCCCTCCATGTCCGTAAAGACAATTTCAAATTCGGCGCGCGAGTTTTCATCTGTGGAAAATTCGTTTTCATATTTTTTGGTTTTGTAGTTATATATCTTTTTTGTGTTGAAGTTCGGTTTGATTGCAGGAATCTCTTTGTTTGGCCAGACAGCTTGAGTGATAGTCCTTGTTACGGGACGTCCGCCTGATTCCATGAGGCTTGCTTCAAATACTACGTTAATAGGCGAATTTATGTTTCCCCATGAGTTTTGCGCGATTATCTGCGCTTTACCGTCATCGTTCAAATTTGTATCTACATATCGTATATATTTGTCCAAATCCTCTTCTCTTACGGAGCCAAAATAAAATCCCTTCAAGGATTCAACAGCATTTCTTAAAGGTCTTGTTTTCAAATCGCCTACGAGTCTGTTGCCGCCGGCTGGCGCTCCGTATAGATATTTACCGTATACGTCAAAAATTACATCGTTTGTTTTAAGCAGCGGTTTGACGCTTGTGTTCACTTCCAAAGCCATCTTTTCGGGCATAAAATCCTCTACCTTAAAATCATAAAAACGGTAGTTTCCATCGCCAAGGTCAAATCTGAATCTCCAGTTGCCCGTAGGAGCATTTGAGGGCAGGGCGTATTTGTATTGATAAAGACCGTTTTCATCTTTCCATGTAAATGTTTTGGCTATTTTATTGTCTGATTGCAAAATATCTACTTTTACAGGCTGGCTTGGTATTCGCTTGCCGTCTGCGTCTCTTAAGATGGCGTTTACAATCACACTCTCTTCAGGACGGTACAAATCTCTGGGACCAAATGCAAAAAATGTCTTGTCAAAATCTTTAGCTCCCGCAATGTCAAAATCAGCCAAATCCAAAGCGCCTTTATTCAGATAGACAAAGCTTATTTTGTTGCCTTTTTGAGCAAGCAGGACTTTTGCGTCAGGTTCTAAGTCATATAAATAACCTTTGGCATCTGTTTTTGTTTCGGAGATTACCGCGCCGTTTCCGTTAAGAAATTTGATGCCGACATCAGGCATCGCACCGCCGTTTAGGTTTTGCGTAAAAATCTCGTAGCCGCTCTTGTTTTTGTGGACTATGACGCCGATATCGGTGATTGCAAAAATAGTTATCGGGATATCATATGCGTAATATTTACCTGCTTGTTTCATGACGGCTATATAGACGCCGCTTTTGTTTAACTCTTTTATGTTTTTAATCGGAAGCGTTACTGTTTCTCTTGCATTTTTTTTAGCATTCAGCGTAAATCTACCTGAATATACAGGGTTTATTTTGTTATATTTTAAAAACTCATCTACATTGTATGTGTAAGAGGATGACCTTTTAAAAAGAAATTCCAAAGCTTTGGGCAGCGACTGCGTGTCAACAAAGAAAAAGTCAACATCCACCTCTTTTACGTTTAAAGTCGTAACCGCAATGCCTTCGGTGAAATCCGAAGGAAGCAGTGATGAAGATGATGCAAAACCGACTACGGGTTTTGAATCTTTAGTGGTTATCTCTACGGAGTATCTGCTTGATTGTTTAAGTTGTTTGCCTACTATGTTTTTAATTTTGTCGGGCTGTTCGATGTGGACGATATATTTTGTATTAGGGTCTAAGTATTTGAAATATATCTCTTGTCTGTTTTTTGAGACTTCCCACAATCCGTCCGCATATTGCAAGCGGTCGTTTTTATAAACCGTGATTATCCTGTTCAAATCCTGATTTGCGGCGATTGGCGTTGAGAATGTTATGGCAATTGAGATTGCGCCCTCAACGTTTGCTTCCGAAATATCCAGTATATAAAAATCCTTATCTTGATAACGTTCAAGGTTTTGAGCATTTTTTGAAATCGTATTTACATTTTGCGCAAAAAGCGGTAAACTTATACCCAAAATTGCCGATAATATGAAGACCTTAAATATGCGGGAGATACTCATAAAAGTTCCTTATAGAGTGATATAAAATAAAACCTTAAGAATATCATTAAGTTGTTTAAAAATTTATCAAAATAGTAATTTTTTCATTATAATTTTAAAAAACATGGAGGCATTGCATGAACAAAAGAAAAAAGGTATTGGGGCATTTTGCCGAAAACATATTCCAAGGGCTTTTCTGGCTTTTGCCCATAGCAGCTATAATATTTATAGTATTTTGGCTTTACGGTAAGATAGATGCGCTGACCTATAGGCTTTTTGAACTTGTTGGAGTTGAGATTGACGGGAAAAGTTTTTTGTGGATTTTGCTGACCATCGTTATTTTGGTGGTTACACTTTATATCGTAGGCGTCGTGGTAAATACAAAAATAGCTTCGCTTTTTGAGGCTTTGTTTGCAAAAATTCCATTTTACGGCACGCTGAAAGATATAATAAATATCTTTAACTCGTCAAAAAAAGGCGAGACGAAAGTTTTGGTTGTTGCGATAAAAGGTTTTGGCAATACTGGCTACAATATAGGACTTATGTATTCGCAAAAGGAGAGCGTCATAAAAGACCACTACACGGTTACTTTATCGCAGTCTCCGATACCAAACGGCGGATTTATGTTTGAGATACACGAAAAAGAGATATTTGTCATACAAAACGCCACTTTTGACAACAACTTGCAATATCTGCTCTCTATGGGCGTTAAAAGTTTGGCGGAGATTTTAAAAACAAGCCCCGTAGATATAGACGAACTTGTGCCGCTTGGAGAGTGGTTGAGAATAAAAAAGGAAAAAGATGTTAAAAAGCAAAAATAGCATAAAAGCTTACGCAAAGGCAAAAGAGTTTATCCCCGGAGGCGTAAACTCTCCCGTGAGGGCATTTTTGAGCGTAAATCAAACGCCGCCGTTTATCGCGGAGGGCAAAGGCGCATATATAACGGACATAGACGGCAACAGATATCTTGATTTTGTCCAAAGCTGGGGTCCGCTTATCTTCGGACATGCTGACAAAGATATAGAGAAAGCAGCGATAAAAGCGCTGAAAAAAGGTTTAAGTTTCGGAGCGCCCACAGAAGTTGAGACAAAGCTTGCAAAAACTCTCTGCTCTATTTTCCCTTCGGTTGAGAAAATTCGCTTTGTAAGCAGCGGAACGGAAGCGGTTATGAGTGCGATAAGATTGGCGCGCGGCTATACGAAAAAAGATGATATTGTAAAATTTAAAGGCTGCTATCATGGACATAGCGACTGCCTGCTGGTGCAGGCGGGAAGCGGCGCGGCAACATTCGGCGCTCCGAGCAGTCCGGGTGTGCCGAAAGATTTTGTAAAACATACGCTTTTGGCTGATTATAATGATATAAAAAGCGTGAAAAAATGTTTTAAAGAGTCTCAAAATATCGCGTGTGTTTTGATTGAGCCAATAGCAGGAAATATGGGTTTGGTACCTGCGGATGAAGACTTTTTGCAAGCGCTTGCAAAGTTGTGTAATGAACATAATGCAGTTTTGATATTTGATGAGGTTATGAGCGGTTTTAGAGCTTCATTGTATGGCGCGCAGGGCTTTACAAAAGTTATCCCCGACATTGTAACATTCGGCAAAGTCATAGGCGGCGGAATGCCCGTGGGGGCATTTGGCGGCAAAAGAGAGATAATGTCCCACCTCTCGCCTGAAGGGGAAGTTTATCAGGCGGGTACTCTTAGCGGCAATCCAGTTGCGATGAGCGCGGGATTTCACAGTATTAACAAAATACTTAAAAACAAAAAACTTTATGACAAATTAGACACTCTTGCCAAAGCGCTCATGAGAGGGTTTAAGGAGAGCGCAAATAGGGCTGGTATATCTTTGCAGGTTTGTTCAAGAGGCAGTATGTTTGGGTTTTTCTTCAATGAAAAAGAGGTGAAAAACTTTGACGATGCGTTAAAATCCGACACAAAACGCTTTGCGGTATTTCACAAAGGCATGCTGGAGCGCGGATTTTATTTTGCCTGTTCACAATTTGAAACGGGTTTTATTTGCGATGCGATGAATGAAAAGATGATACAAAAGACTATCGCCGCCGCCGCCGAAGTTTTAAGAGAGATAAAATGAGCGAAAAAAATTTGGACAAATCAGAAACACAAAACGACACGCTGCCCAAAAAGCCAAAATATGGCAAAGTTATAGAGGGCGCCGACCAGCTTTCGCTTGGCATCTCAATAGTCGTGGCGATAGTTTTAGGCGTACTTTTGGGGCTTTGGTTGAAGAGTTTAACCGAATATACATGGACGCTTTGGCTTGGTGTATTTTTCGGCATCGGAGCGGCTGTAAAAAATGTGCATATCGCGTATAAAAAGCAAAAAAAGAGTTATGACGAGCTTAAAAACGAACCGCGTTACAAATATCAAGCAAAAGATGAAGATGATGATTAATGTTAGATTGGCGGCGGCTGTTTTTACGGCAGTAGAATTACTGTTTGCGGCGTTTTTTTTATATGGCGGCGCGAAGTGGTTTTTAAATGCACAGTTTGGATTTTTAGGTTTTGGTTTAATTGTAATCGGTTCATTTTTGGGCTACAAGAAAATGGTAAATTATAGAGTCTCCATGTATGAAAACGAACCCGACATAATAGACAATACGTACGAACTTTGGGACGAAGAGGACAAAAGCGAAAGTAAAAATGAGAAAACATCTGCGCTCTCAACCGCCGCGAAAAACACCAAAACATCTGTGAAAGGTTTTTTCTCACCGTACCGCATGACTTCTTACGCGCTGTTTTTTATCGTATTTTTTGTTCTTGTCAAAAGCGGCGCTCTCGCGCTTGTTCCGTTTATAGCGGGTATAATGTGCGCACCTCTTGGCGTGCTGATATATGAAGCGCTGAGGATTTGGCTGTTTAACTCTGCCGATAAAATCTGATATTTTTAATAAAAAGCTTTAAAAATATAAAAAAAGACGCTTAATCTGATTTTTCATAAATTTATCGTAAAATCCGATTTCTAATGAAAACCGATTTCAGGGGTAGTTATGATTCCTTTTACAGATGAAGAGTTGATGCCGGTTGTGTCTAAAATTTTGGACAAGGTAAGACCCATGCTTGTGCAAGACGGAGGCGATATGAAATTTCTGGGCATAAAAAATGGGCGCGTGTTTATACAGTTTCAAGGAGCTTGCAGCGGCTGTGCATCAAGTGATATAACGTTGAAATTTGGCGTGGAAAGGCAGCTTCGCATAGATATACACCCGGAGATGGAAGTCGTGAATGTAAAAGACAAAAGCGAGATAGAGCGATACAATGAAGTATGAAGTTAAAAATCAAGAGTTTAAATATATAACAGACAACTCAAACGAGGCAGACGAAAAAACGGCGTTTGTAAAAACAGCTCAAAACCGCACATATGAAGCTGAAGCGTTAAAAAGAGGCTGTAAAAGAGTTTTAAGCGTTTGTGAGTGTTTTGAAATTTTGGGCATAAGTTCGGATTTGAAAATCGTCGGCATAACAGGCACAAACGGCAAAACAACGACAGCTGCGGCGATATACTCAATGCTTTTGGATTTGGGTAAAAAGGCAGGACTTCAAGGTACGCGCGGCTGCTTTATAAATGACAAGTGTGTGGAAGATAAAAGTCTCACAACTCCTTCCATTTTGCACACTCTTATAAACATGCAAAAAGCCTCGCTGGATGGGTGTTCATATTTTGTGATGGAGGTAAGCTCTCATGCGATTGTGCAGGAGCGCATAGAGGGATTGAAGTTTGCTTTGAAGGTTTTTACAAATATTTCACAGGACCATTTGGATTTTCACAAAAATATGAAAGAGTATATAACGGCAAAAAGTTCGTTTTTTAGCGACGATACGCCAAAACTTATCAATAAAGATGATGAAAATATAAGATATAACATGAAAAACGCGCTCACTTATGGCATTGAAAAACCATCATCCTACCAAATCACTGCCTATGCTTTAAGAGGCGGGATAGAGATGGCGGTGCAGTATGCTGGCAAGACTTACGCGTTTTCAAGTACTCTTCAAGGAAGATTTAACCTCTACAATCTCTTAGCCGCTATCTCTGCCGTTTATATTTTAGAAAAAGCGCCTTTTGAAAAGATAAACAAAGCGCTTGCAAGTTTTGCCGGCGT
>JAISNG010000184.1 GCA_031276365.1 Campylobacteraceae bacterium
ACTAAATGTCTCTATATGATGAAAATGGCGAAATAAACAGTAGTTTTACGATAGCAAATGCAATACAAAAGAGTGCTATAACCGTGCTTTGTGTTATTCATTAATGCTTTTCAAAACAAGAGAGATGTAAAACGACATATATTAATAAATATGGATTTATTGAAAAAAATAAAAAACGGTTGCCGTTTTATATGGTTACAATTTCAGTTTTGCCGCTTCTTCGCGATAGAATTAGATTTAATCTATATAGGCATGAAAAAGCGTGTAAATTTTGCTCAAGTTAAAGCAAATCGGCAGGTTAAAATCCGCCGCGTGCTTTCATTTTTGCCTCTATTCTGCTTCCAATGAGAGAGAGTGTAAAGGTGATAATGAGATAGATGCCTGCTATGGTTATCCACGCTTCAAACGCATTAAAGGTTTGCGAAGCTATCTCGCGCCCGACTCTTGTCAAATCCGTAATGGCGATGACGGAAACCAAAGAGGAGTCTTTCACTAAAGATATGACTTCGTTTATAAGCGTCGGCAGTGCGCGGCGAAGAGCCTGCGGTACGATAATGGACGCGACGGTCTGAAAAGCGTTCATGCCCAAAGATTTTGCCGCCTCATGTTGTCCTTTGTCTATGGATTGTATCGCGCCTCTTAAAACTTCGGCTATATACGCGCCGTAAAATATACCAAGGCTGAGCGCGCCAGCATAAAAACCGTCTATTTTCAAAATGGACGCTATAAGGAAATAAAACAAAGACATCTGCACCAAAAGCGGCGTGCCTCTTATAACCGTTATATATACGATGGCTATATCTTTCAGAAATTGATATCTGGAAAGTCTCATCATTGCTGCGACAGCACCCACGACAAAGGCTATCAAAAGAGCAAGCAATGAGACTTTGAGCGTTACTATCAAGCCGTTTACGATGGGTCCTCTTTTTACGGTTGTTTTTGAGGCGACAGTCTCATCTTCGTATATATATTCTCCGTCCTTACTTGCACTCTCAAACTCTTTCAAAATAAGTGAAAACTGTTCTTTGTTTTGCTGTTCACTATCCGACATAATGGTTAAAACACCATCTTTTACGACTACTTCGCCGCTATAAGGAGCTTTTACCTCATCTTTTTCGCTGTAGGCAAAATAGTGCGGGATACTGTTCCACTGCCAGATATAATCTATCTTGACGGTAGTAGCATAGTAAAGCGCGACGGCAAAAGCTACAAATATAAAAACAGCTATCGCATGCCCGATGATTTTATTTTCAAAAAATGGCGTATGACGTTTTATCATTACATTACCTGCGGCAGCCATTTGTTATTTATGAACCACTTTTCATAAAGCCTGTCATAAGTGCCGTCATGCTTTATCTGATTCAAAAAATTATTAAGCCAGTTAAGAAAATCGGGGTCGCCTTTTCTGATAGCCCAGCCAAGCGGTTCGTAAGTAAGTTCTTCGGATAGATGCACAACAAAATCCTTACCCTTTTGCAGCATGAATGTATCATTGAACGGTTTATCGTAGATAAAAGCGTCCGCATTGCCGTTGATGAGTTCTTGAACAGCTTCAGCTTCGGTATTGAAAGTCTTTACTTGAACGTTTTTGAACATTCTCTTTGCTACTATTTCGCCCGTAACGCCAAGTTTTGTTGTGATAATAAAGCCTTTTTTATCCAAATCCTGCCAATTTTTGATTTTATGTTTTTTGGCTACCAAAAGCGTTTGACCAACACTAATATACGGTTTGGCAAAATTGACTTTGAGATTTCTCTCCGAAGTAATCGTCATAGCCGAAATGATAATATCAAACTTATTTGTAGTGATGGAGGCGATAATACTGTCGTATTCCGTCGGAAGAATCTTCAGTTTCACACCCATAGCTTCAGCCATAGCCTTTGCCACATCCACGTCGAAACCGATAATTTCGCCTTTTTTGCTCTTCATCTCAAAAGGCATATATCCAGGGTCCATTCCGACAACAAGCTCGCCTTTTTCCAAAATAGCGTTTAGCGTGGATTTTTTCCACAAATTAACGTCGTCCGCATATATAAACGCGGCGCAAAACATCAAAAAAGCGGCTATCTTTTTCATATATTCTCCTTATAAAACTTGCGGAAGCCATTTGTCATTTACGAACCATTTTTCGTATATTTTGTCGTAAACACCGTCATGCTTGATTTGATTTAGAAAATTTTCAAGCCAATTTATAAAATCAGGATCGCCTTTCCTGATAGCCCAGCCAAGCGGTTCGTAAGTTAGCTCGTTCGTCAAATGGATAAGCGAATCTTTGCCTTTTTCTATCATAAACATACTGTTAAACGGCTTATCAAATATAAAAGCGTCCGCATTGCCGTTCAGCACTTCTTGCACGCTTTCAGCCTCTGAACCAAACGTTTTTAATTTGGCATTTTTAAAGATTTTTTTGGCCGCCACTTCGGCGCTCACACCAAGTTTTGTAACTATAATGTATTCGCTTTTATCCAAATCTTTCCAAGTTTTGCCTTTGTGTTTTTTGGCTACCAAAAGCGTTTGACCAACCGTTATATATGGCTCTATAAAATTGACTTTAAGATTTCTCTCTTGAAACATCGTCATACCTGATATAATAATATCAACCTTGCCTGTTAAAAGAGATGGTATCAACCCGTCCCATTCCGTAGGAATCAGTTTTAGTTTCACACCCATAGCTTCAGCCATAGCTTTTGCCACATCCACGTCAAAGCCGATAATCTCGCCTTTTTTGCTCTTCATTTCAAAAGGTATGTATCCGGGTTCGAGACCCACTATCAGCTCGCCTCTTGCCAAAATAGCGTTTAGAGTGGATTTTTTCCACAAATTAACATCGTCCGCATATACAGCGGAGAAAAATATAATTAACACCAATAAAATCTTACGCATGCTTATCCTTTATTTTTTTGTTTAATGACTCAAAACTTCCTGCAAAAATTTTTGCGCCCTTTGCGTTGCGGGAGATTTGAAAAAATCTTTGGGCGCACCCTCTTCCACTATTTCACCGTGATCCATAAAAACCACTCTGTCGCTTACCTCTTTGGCAAATCCCATCTCGTGAGTTACGCACACTATCGTAAAATTCTCTTTGGCAAGCTCACGCATAACGTCAAGCACTCCGCCTATCATTTCAGGGTCAAGCGCCGAAGTTGGTTCGTCAAAAAGTATGATTTTCGGTTTCATCGCCAAAGACCTTGCTATAGCCACTCTTTGCTTTTGACCCCCTGAAAGTTCGGTCGGATAACCGTGCGCCTTGTGTGCCAATCCCATCTTTTCAAGCAATCTCATTGACTCTTTATCTGCTTGTGCATGA
>JAISNG010000188.1 GCA_031276365.1 Campylobacteraceae bacterium
TGTTACTGTATATCCGTAAACAGCATCTGAACCAAAGACAAGAGTTGTATTGAAATACGGGTACAAATTTAATTAAATATATTCCATACGCCTGAACCAAAGACAAGAGTTGTATTGAAATTTCCTTTGACTAAATTTACTGCGTCCTTGCCGAAACTGAACCAAAGACAAGAGTTGTATTGAAATAACGAGTTCTCAAACTCTAACAAATGACGGCGAAACTGAACCAAAGACAAGAGTTGTATTGAAATAACATGAATAAATTTTTATATCCCCTTGCGGGCATTCTGAACCAAAGACAAGAGTTGTATTGAAATAAAAATCTTATCTCTTACCCTTTAAAAAGCCAAATACTGAACCAAAGACAAGAGTTGTATTGAAATCCGTAATGTGTTTCTTGTGCTGCTGTCTCAGCTAAACTGAACCAAAGACAAGAGTTGTATTGAAATGCAAGGCTTTGAATATCCCTTAAACCTGTTATAGCGTTGAACCAAAACAAGTTTTGGTTCAACTACTTGTCCAAGAAAATATGTTGATGTGGTAAAAAAAATTTCAATACAACTCTTGTCTTTGGTTCAGTTGCCCATCTTGTCCAAAAAAAATAGGGATTATCACTATTTCAATACAACTCTTGTCTTTGGTTCAGGGAGAATACGGAGACAAGCTAAATGGTAACTTTTACGGATTTCAATACAACACTTGTTTTGGTTCAACAAAGGTCAAATATGGCAAGGACGGTCAAACCATTAAAATTTCAATACAACACTTGTTTTGGTTCAACAATGGAGGATTACTTGCTGGAGGTCGCGGACGAGAATTTCAATACAACACTTGTTTTGGTTCATGAATATAGCTCATAATCGCATCACTTCATACAAAAAATAAGCAGAACAAAATTCACAGTATTGTATTAATGCGAACCTATATTTTTTAAATTGCTATTATTATAATATTTAGTAAAAAATAGAAAATACCGCGCTGAACAATACATTTTGCAAGTTCAAGCATTTTAGCTCTCATTTTCATCTTATATCGCTGCCGTCCGTACTATCTCTATTTCCAGCTCCAGATTGATACCGAATTTTTTTAAAACCGCGTCTCTTGCCTCGTTAATGAGAGTTATCGCATCTTCATAAACACCACCACCAAAATTTACCAAAAAGTTTGCATGTACATCGCTAAATGCCATATTTCCAACTCGCCTGCTCTTAAATCCCGCCTCTTCCAACAGCCGTGCAGCGAAATTGTTCGGCGGATTTTTAAAACAGCTTCCAGCGCTTGGCAGTTTTGGCTGATTGCTTCTTAAGTTTTTAAACATCTCAAACAGCGCATAGTCAAATCCGTCTATTTTTGCAAAAACCGCTTCAAATATCACGCCCTTGATGCCGCTTTTTCTATATCTGAAATCTATCTCTTTTTTTCTTTTTTTGACGCCGTCTATCAACACGCTTATAAGATTGTCCGATATGCAAAACTCTTTCAATCCCGCGTTCATTTTTACGATGCCGCCTATCGTGCCCGGCAGTTTTTGCAGCAGCTCAAAGCCTTTTAGATTCTGTTTTTTAGCGTAATTTAAAACTTTCGCACCGCTTGTTGCTGCGCCTGCATGAATGCCCTCCTCATCTTCAAAAATATAATCAAATTTTTTGGAAAGCATGGCGAGCGGCGGCGGAAAGGGCGAGATAAGGAGATTGTTCGCACCGCCTATCAAAAATGTGTTTTCAGGCAACTTACACACTTCGTCTATCTCTAAAACTTTAACTTTCGGACCTATTTTGATACTTGAAAATTTGGCAAAATCAATCTCTTTCATGAGTGTCTGTCCTTTTTGTACTCAAGCGGTATCAAATAATCCCGACACTCAATTTTTTCGTCATAAAAACCTGCGTTAAAGCCTATCTCAAAAAGCTTGTCCAAGGCGTCTAACTGCTTTTCGCTCATATTTACAGAGTTGTCGTTTGCGTAAAGATTTAGATATTTTTCAAGGGTTTTATCATCTACGCGCACTAGATTTCGTTCCAAAAGCATTTTTGAAAGCTGTTTTTTGCATTTTACAGCCGTCAAAACCGCTTTGCCAAGCATCTCTTCGCACTCGCATGCGCGCAAAAGCGGCAT
This sequence comes from Campylobacteraceae bacterium, assembly GCA_031276365.1. GTDB lineage: Bacteria > Campylobacterota > Campylobacteria > Campylobacterales > Campylobacteraceae > JAIRKW01. The sequence continues at coordinate 2,116 of JAISNG010000188.1, forward strand.
TGAACGCCTTAGCGCCATACCGCCAAGCGGCAGCGGTAAATCGCTTTTTGTAAAATCCGTCCATATATTCCAGACCTCACGTTCTATTTCAAGACTTTCGTTAAAGTTCAAAATGCTCTCATGTATCAGTACACCGGCGTCTGCTTCGCCGCTTAAAACAGCGTTTTCAATATCAAGAAAATTTTTGTAGATAATCTTCGCATTTGGATACGCCGCGCGGAAAAGCAACGCATTTGTCGTATGTGCACCGCTAAGAGCCACTTTAAATGTACGTTTTAACTTTGCGCCTTTTTTTTTGACAAGTTTGGGACCATATCCTTCGCCAAAACTCACAGCAGTACGCAAAAGCGCGTAATCATTTCGTATCAGAGGATACAGGGCAAAACTTATTGCGCTTACGTCATAAACGCCTTTTATGGCTTCATCATTCAGCGTTTGTATGTCAAGTGCGCAGTTTTCAAATCTCAAAGCGCCGTCTACCCAGCCAAATTTAATGGCATAATACATAAAAATATCGTCCGCATCGGGCGAATGAGCAAGCTGCAATGTCTTCAAAAATCACTCCTCAAACTGTATAAAATTTGCTTATTGTAGCGCAAAGAAATTAAGACAATGGTTTTAATTATTTTTTAATGTAGTGTCAGAAATATTTGATAACTTTATATTATAAATCAATAAATAAAACCTATAATAAAGGATAAAAGATGGCATATTGGAATTGGCAGCGATCTTATGAGCTTGGTATAAGCGTTATAGACAATCAGCATAAAAGACTCGTACAATATATCAATGAACTGTGCGCAGCTCTTACGACAAAAGAGAGAAGAAAAATCGCCTCCGTATTGGCGGGCATAACAGAATACACAACTTTGCATTTTGCATTTGAAGAGCGGCTTATGGAAGAGGCGGGCTATGAGAAGATAGAGTCTCACAAAAAGACTCATGCTGCGTTTGTGGCAACCATAAACAGATATAAAAAAGCTTTTGAAGAGGGTTATGATATCTCAGGACAACTCATGGCTGAACTTCAGATTTGGCTTACATATCATATCTCAAATGATGACATGGACTATAGAAACTGCGTGAAAAAAATATTGGCAAATAAGACTTTACGAAACATAAAAGACAGAGCGGAGACAAAAAGAAAAAGCTGGTTTAAAACACTGTTCGGATAATTAAAATTCCGAACGGTTCATAAAACCTCATCGGAGATTTACGGTTTTTACTTTTTTAAATTTATCAAATCGTCCGAATAAAACTCTTTTATCTCTCTTGCCCAAGTTTTTTGTTTTGAGTTGAGTTTTAAGCCGTTGTTGCCGCGCACGTCAAGAAGCGAGAGTTTTAAGCTCGTTATATTTTCAGGCAAAGATGTCAGATTGTTGTCCCGCAAATGAAGCTTTTTGAGTTTTGCAAGATAGCAAATCTCTTCTGGCAAAAAAGGCAGCTTAAATTCGGAAAGGTCAAGTTCTATGATTTTTAAGAGCGTTTTTTCGTCATAGCGCGGCATTCTTTTGCGGCTTACATTGTTATCGTCAGCCCATTTCATGAGAGCGCCGCTCCAGCTGTTTAAGTCGTAACGCTTGTAACTTGAAACGTAAATTATCATTCCCAAAGCCAAAATAGATACCAGTGTTGTTATGACTGCCGCTATCATGAATCAATCCTTTTTAAAAATACAAAATATTAGCATATTTTCTCAAAACCGAAACTTAGCGCGCAAATAGACTTAAAAACCGCTGCGTAAAAAGGCTTTTAACGTTTTTTTAATATCGTTTTGATAAAATAATGCTCCTCTTAAAAAGCATTGTGTTAAAATCGCTGGATTTTGGGGATATTTTGTTTGATTTTAAGGATACAAAATGACAGAACTTTTTTTTGTGCTGGAGTTTATCTTGGCGGCAGTCATAACTATAGCCGTTTTGCTTCAAAAAAGCTCATCTATAGGACTTGGAGTCTATAGTGGCAGCAACGAATCACTCTTTGGAGCAAAGGGTCCTGGCGGATTTTTGGCAAAACTTACGCTGGTTGCCGGGCTTTTGTTTGTTTTAAATACAATAGCTCTTGCGTACCTGTACAATCAGCAAAGCGGCGGCTCCGTCATTGACTCTTATGAGCCGTCCGTTCCGCAGGCAGTTTCTGAGGAAGCTCCTTCAGCGCCAGCTGCGCCGATAACTGTAACAACTGAATGATACGCGGTTTTTTTCTTTTTTGCGTGTTCGGCTGTTATCTTTTTGCCGATGCGCATATTTTTTTATATCACCGCTTTGACGACGCGCGTTATCCGTCCACCAATACGCCAAACAGCGCCTTGCGTAAACAGTTTGAATTTTTAAAAGAGAACAACTATACAGTTGTGCCTTTGAGCGCTATTGCTGATAAGCTAAATCAAAATGAAACTCTGCCTGACAAATGGGTTGCTTTGACGATAGACGACGGATACAGAAGTTTTTTAAACGCACTGCCGATATTTGACGAATTTGGATACGCATTCACGATGTTTGTTTACGTTGAAGCAACTGAAAAAAAATACCCCGATTTTTTAACATGGGAAGAGCTTAAAAAGCTTGAAAATCATAACGGCACACTCGCCTTTCACTCATATTCGCACTCTCATCAGACAAAACAGAGCGAGAAAGCGTTGAGAGAGGATTTTGAAAAAGGACTTGGGCTGTATGAAAAAATGCTTGGAAACAAAAGCGCGTTTTATTCGTATCCGTACGGAGAATTTAACGACGAGGTGCAAAAAATTGCCAAAGATTTCGGATTTACCGCAATACTTAACCAAAATATGGGCGTTATCTCCAAGGCAAGCGACGTATATGACCTGCCCCGTTTCGCGCTTACAGGCAGTACAAATATCAAACCTCTTGTGAAGTACGAAAATCTTGAGGCTGAGTGGATAGAGCCGAAGGACTATCCCGCGAAAGGCAATATCACAAAAGTTGAAGCGCGCATCAATACAAATGTTACAAAAGCGCAGCTTTACATTACAGACCTTGGCTGGCGCGATGTAAAGGTAAAAGAGGGTTTGATAAGTTACAAGATAAATGAAAAACTAAAAAAGCAGAGAGTAAGAATGATACTAAAAATCGGCAATAAAGTTTCAACAAAGATTTTAGTAAAGGATTGAACATGTTAGACGAAATTTACAAATTTGAAAAAGAGCACATGAGCAAAAGCATAGAGGCTCTTAAACGCGACTTTCAAACGCTTAGAAGCGGCAAAGTAAATATATCGGTTCTGGACAATATCCATGTAGATTATTACGGTTCGCCTACGCAGTTAAATCAAGTTGCTTCCATAATGGCGATAGACGCAGTTACCATAACTGTTTCACCATGGGAAAAAAAGCTTATAAAAGAGATTGAAAGAGCGATAGCCGAAGCAAATATCGGCGTCAATCCAAACAGCGACGGCGAGGGGGTTAAACTCCATTTTCCGCCCATGACCGTAGAGCAGCGTCAAGAGAGCGCAAAAAGCGCAAAGGCGTTTGGTGAAAAGGCAAAAGTTGCCATCAGAAATATCCGTAAAGAGGCAAACGACAAACTCAAAAAGTGCGAAAAAGATAAAGTTTTAAGCGAAGATATGGTCAAAAGAGGAGAAAACGAAGTCCAGAAAATCACAGACGACTTTATCAAAATGGTTGATGAGCTTGTAAAGCAAAAAGAAAACGAACTTTTGAAAGTGTAATCATGGATATAGAAAAAATCTACAAAGACGCAGGAGCGTATCTTGAGGGGCATTTTCTGCTCTCGTCGGGAAACCATTCGCGCTATTATCTGCAAAGTGCAAAAGTACTTGAAAATCCGCGCATTGCTGGCGAACTTGCAGTGGAACTTGCAAAACAGATAAAACTTGCGGGTATTAAGGCGGATTGCGTTTGCGCTCCCGCGTTAGGCGGCATTTTGGCAGGTTACGAATTGGCGCGCGCGCTTAATATACGCTCTGTTTTTACCGAAAGAGTTGATGGAAAAATGACATTGAGGCGCGGTTTTGAAGTAAAAAAAGGCGAAAAATTTATCATTTGCGAAGATATCATAACCACAGGCGGTTCTGCTTTGGAGTCTGCAAGAGTTATTTTTGAAGCAGGCGGACAAATCGTCGCATTTGCCGCACTTGCCAACAGAGGATTTTGCGCGCGCGTAAACTCTGCTAAAAGCGCAAAAGCAACCTGTAAACTGCCTTGCGACATACCGTTTTTTGCGCTTGCGGATTTTGATTTTGAGATATTCTCTCCCGATGAGTGTCCCATGTGTAAAATGGGAAGCGTTGCAATAAAACCCGGAAGCCGCGGCAACTGAAACCAAATGCGCCGCAAACAGACAAAACAGAGCGAGAGAGCGCCAAACAATGCTCATACGGCAGGCGTTTTTACACGCATAAAAGCCTTTATCGTTGATATGTTCATGATAAATATGCCCATTTTGTATTTTATGGTTTATGTTATCTTGGGCGGGCGCGATGCATTTTTGAACAACCAAACAGCTATATTTGTTTGTACGGCGCTTTTCGGATTTATCCTCTCAATATTTTTTGCCGCTGCGGGACAAAGTCCAGGATATAAAGCTTACGATATAAAACTAACGGATGTGCGCACAGGCAAAAAACCGCACTTTTTCAAGGCATATTTCAGATTTTTGGGTTTTATATTTTCTGGAGTTACGAGAATCGGGCTTCTGCTTGCTTTTTTCAGGGCTGACAAAAGATGTTTACATGACATATTTTCAGGCACTATTTGTACAAAGTGTAAATAGAAATATGATACAATTTCCACTATTTTTACCCTTTGGAGAGACATGAAAGGTACGATAATGTTTATGCTGTTTATGCTGTTTTTTGTCGGATGTGCCGATAAAAACGCGTTTAGAGCAGACATGGACGAAGATGATTTTGAATCCGAATTTGCCGCCGCCGAAGAGTTTGACCCTCTAAGCGGCTACAATAGAGTTATGACAGGATTTAATGACGTAACATATCGCTATGTGCTTGTTCCTACTGCTAAAGGTTACGCAAAAGTTGTACCGCTCGGCGCGCGCAGCTCCATAAATAATTTTTTTGACAATCTGCTCTTTCCCGTACGCTTCACAAACAATCTTTTACAGGGCAAATTTATAAATACGCTTGATGAAACAAAACGCTTTATCATCAATACAACAGTTGGATTTTTGGGCTTTGCAAATGTAGCAGGCGAGATATATGATATAAAAGAACATAACGAGGATTTTGGGCAGACTCTTGGTTTTTGGGGCGTTCCTGCAGGTCCTCATATAGTGCTGCCGATTTTGGGTTCTTCAAATGTGCGCGACATCGGAGGATATGCAGTCGATACGATAATAAATCCGCTCAGTTACGCCGAATGGAAAGGCGATGTAAATCTGCTGGACAATTCATGGCAGGATAGCGGCGTGAACGCATTTAAGACATTAAACAGTGCGGCGGACTTCGCGCCTATGTATGAAACATTAACAAAAGATGCGATAGACTTGTATCCATTTTTGAAAAACATGTACGAACAAAGAAGAGACAAACTGATAAAGGAGTAATTTATGAAATTGAAGATTTTTTTGTCAATACTTTTTGCATTCACGCTCTTAAATGCGCTTGAAGAGAGTGAAATAGACACTGTCATGGGTCGCGATATAATAAAAGCTACTGAGATATTGCAGGATAAAAATGTAAATGACGAGGAGAAGTCAAAAAGAATTTTTGCGATATTTGACTCCTTTTTTGATTTCAATCAAATGGCTTCCATATGCCTTGGTAAATCGCAGTGGACAGCGTTAAATGACGCACAAAAAGAGGAGTTTACAACAAAATTTGTAAAACGCCTCAAAGAGTCGTACATATCAAAACTAAAACTCTATACAGATGAGAAAATCTCCATCAAAAACAGCGAAAAAAAGAGTGCGGCGCGTATTCAGGTGCCAATGATTTTAAGCGCAAAAGATGGGCAGACTTATGAGATTTTGTATAAATTTTACGATACGAAAGACGCGCGCGGCTGGCTTATTTATGATGTGGATATCATCGGAGTGAGCATCGTCCAAACATACAGAAGCCAATTTGACGGCGCACTGAAAAGCGGCTCTTTCGAGGATTTGATAAAGAAGATAGATGCTATTGATATAGAAGTACAAAAGTAATGTTAAGAAGACTTTATGAGGGATTGATATTAAAATTCCCGATATTTGTACTCTCAATACTTTTTATAATAATTGCCGCGCTCGCATATCAATCCGCAAAACTTGAAGTGGACGCTTCAGCCGAAACGCTGTTGTTAGAAGACGATAAAGATTTGCAGTTTATGAGGGAAGTTTCGGCGCGTTACCCTTCAAGCCTTGATATGCTTATTATCTCATTTGCACCCAAAAACGACCTTTTAGCGCCAGAAACTTTGCGTTCTATTGACGAAATTTCGGCAAAGCTGAAAAAAGTGGAGCGCGTGGATTCGGTCATGAGCGTGCTTGACGTTCCGCTTTTGGAGAACGGAAGCAGTGCGATAAAAGAGTTGATAAACGACATAACTACTATGCGCTCATCATATGTAAATCTTCAAAAGGCAAGAGAGGAGTTTTTATCAAGTCCGATTTACAGTGAAAATTTTGTAAGCAAAGACTTAAAAACTACGGCAATTATCGTAATGTTAAAGCCTGACGCCAAATACGCAACACTTCTTGAAAAACGTAATCAAGCGCGCGCGCAGGCAGACTCAAGCAAAACGCAGGAAGACAAGGAATCTCTTGAGAGCGCGATAGAGGAGTTTAAAAATTACCGCAATGAGTTTAGAATCAAAGAACAAAAAACCGTAGATGATATAAGGGATATTTTAAAAGAGCATAAAAACGACGGCGAACTGTTTTTGGGCGGAGTAAATATGATAGCCGTGGATATGATACGTTTTATAAAATCCGACCTTGTATATTTCGGCGCGGCGCTTTTCGCACTGCTTGTACTTACACTTTGGATTATATTCCGTCAAATCCGCTATATCGTACTGCCGCTTTTAATATGCGCTTTAAGCATTGTTTCAACGGCTGGAATTTTAGGATTTTTTGGATGGGAAGTTACAGTCATTTCGTCTAATTTTGTAGCTTTACAGCTCATTTTGACTATATCAATCGTTTTGCATCTTATAGTAAGATACCGCGAACTTGCCTCAAAATATCCGAAAGTCGCGCAAAAAGAGCTTGTTTCATTGACAGTTTTATCCAAAGCAAATCCTTCGTTTTTCGCTGTTTTTACGACAATTATCGGCTTTTTATCGCTCATGCTCTCAAGTATCAAACCTGTTATAAATTTCGGATGGATGATGGCAAGCGGTATTACGATGTCTTTGATTATCGCTTTTGCAGTGCTTCCTGCCATTCTTGTTCTGCTGCCAAAAAAACCGCTTTATACGAAATTTGAAAAAGAGTTTGCACTCTCGCGTTTTTGCGCCAATATAGTAGATAAACATGGCTTTTTTATTATGGGCGCAGCTGTGTGTATGATAATATTTACGCTTGTCGGCGTACAGAAAATACGTGTTGAAAACAGCTTTATCAATTATTTCAAGCCATCAACGCAGATATATCAGGGTATGAAAAATATAGACCAAAATCTCGGCGGCACAACGCCTATGGATGTGATTGTCAGTTTTAATACACAAAAGACGGAAAGCGGCGATGAAGATGATTTTGAAGCGGAATTTGCGGCAGATAAAAATGACCCTAAATACTGGTTCACGCCAAAAGTTACAAATGCCGCCTTTAGGGTTCATGACTACTTTGAAAGCAACGAATTTGTCGGTAAAGTGCAGTCTTTGGCAACTTTGTTAAAAATTGGCGGCAGGCTTAACGGCGGCAGGGAGCTTGACAATTTTGAGCTGGCTTTGATATATGAAAAACTTCCAGAAAATTATAAAAATATGATTTTATCTCCTTATATCAATATTGAAAACAACGAACTTCGCTTCACCATGCGTCTTATTGACTCCGACCCAAATCTAAAACGCAACGAATTGATACAAAAGGCAAATGAGGATTTGAAAGAGATAATTACGCCCGATATCGGCACATATCGTCTTTCAGGCGCGATGGTTTTGTACAACAACATGCTCCAGTCACTCTTTGAATCGCAGATTTTGACACTCGGCGCTGTGGCTTTTGTGTTTTTAATCATATTTATTCCGCTATTCGGTTCGCTCAAGGCATCTTTGATAGCGATATTTTCAAATCTCATTCCTATGGGCGTAGTGTTTGGATTTATGGGTTTTGCTGGTATTCCGCTGGATATGATGACTATTACGGTTGCGGCTATCAGTATCGGTATGGGGGTTGACAACACGATACACTACATACACAGATTTAAAGAGGAGCTCCGTTTAAGCGGCGGAGATTATGCAAAAGCTATGTATGCTTCTCACAACAGTATCGGTTACGCGATGTACTATACAACCGTATCTACCGCGCTTGGCTTCGGCGTGTTGGTATTTTCAAACTTTATACCGACAATCTATTTTGGCATACTGACGGTTGCTGTAATGATAATGGTCTTTTTTGGCGCGATAATACTTCTGCCAAGAGCACTTTTGATATTCAAGCCGTTTTCTTAAAAAACAACCCGTGCAGCGGAGTTAAAAATAAAAATGCACGGGTTGATTCAAGGTCTTTTTTAAAAGCAAAATGATAAAATACCCAACTTCATTTTTTAAGGACTTTCGTATGGCGGCAACTGACGAGAACAAAAAAAAGGCTTTAGAACTTACTTTAAAACAGATAGATAAAGCTTTCGGCAAGGGCGCGATGGTGCGTCTTGGAGATAAAGAGTTTGAACCTATTGACGCTATAAGCACAGGTTCGCTTGGACTTGATATCGCTCTTGGCATCGGCGGCGTTCCGAAAGGCAGAGTTATAGAGATTTACGGACCTGAAAGTTCAGGCAAAACAACTCTTGCGCTTCAAATCATTGCACAGTCTCAAAAAAACGGCGGTATTTGCGCTTTTATAGACGCTGAACATGCTTTGGACGTCAAATATGCAAAAAATCTCGGCGTTGATGTGGACAATCTGCTTGTCTCACAGCCTGATTTTGGCGAACAAGCTCTTGATATCGTAGAAACAGTTGCCAGAAGCGGTGCGGTTGATGTTATAGTTATAGACTCAGTTGCTGCGCTGACTCCGAAAAATGAGATTGAAGGCGACATGGGCGACCAGCATATGGGACTTCAAGCAAGACTTATGAGTCAAGCTCTCAGAAAATTGACGGGCATTTTACACAAAATGCAGACAACCGTTATATTTATAAATCAAATTCGTATGAAAATCGGCGTTATAGGTTACGGCAGTCCAGAGACTACAACGGGCGGCAATGCGCTGAAATTTTACGCTTCCGTCAGAATTGACGTTAGAAAAATCGCCACACTGAAACAATCCGAAGAGCAGATAGGCAACCGCGTAAGAGCCAAAGTCGTCAAAAACAAGGTTGCGCCGCCATTTAGACAGGCGGAGTTTGACATTATGTTCGGAGAAGGCATAAGTAAAGAGGGCGAATTGGTGGACTACGGCGTGAAGCTTGACATCATAGACAAAAGCGGCGCATGGTTTAGTTATAAAGAGACAAAAATAGGACAGGGCAGAGAAAACGTAAAGGCGTTTTTAAAAGAGAACCCCGAAACCGCGCAGCAGATTGAAGATGCTATAAAACAGAGTATCGGCGTAAACTCTTCCTTGATAACAATAAGCGATGATGAAAAAGACGAAGCGGTTGGAGATGAGTAATGATATATATTGATGATGTATACGGTATTGAAGTTTTGGATAGCCGCGGCAACCCGACAGTGAAAGCAACTATCGTTTTGAGCGACGGCACAAAAGCCTCCGCGATAGTTCCGAGCGGCGCAAGTACGGGAAGTAAAGAGGCGGTAGAATTGAGAGATAAAGACCCTAAGCGTTTTAAGGGCAAAGGTGTTTTGAAAGCATGCGAAAATATAAGCAAAATCGGCGATGAACTTATCGGTTTAGAGCCTTTTAAACAAACCCAGATTGATGCTCTTATACGTGAGATTGACGGTACGGACAACTACTCTCAAATCGGAGCAAATGCGGCTTTGGGCATCTCCATGGCAACAGCGCGTGCGGCTGCGAAGAGTCTTGGCGTGCCGCTGTACCGCTATATCGGCGGCATTAACGCTTCCACACTGCCGACACCGATGTTTAACGTCATCAACGGCGGCAAACATGCCGACAATAACGTAGACCTTCAAGAGTATATGCTAATGCCTTTGAATTTTGACACTTTCAGCGATGCTCTGCGCGCCGTTACGGAGTGTTATCACAGTTTGAAGGAGATTTTGCACAAGGGCGGACATTCCGTATCTTTGGGTGATGAAGGCGGATTTGCTCCAAATCTCAAAAACAATGAAGAGCCGATTAAGGTTTTGGTAGAGGCGATAAAACATGCAGGATATGAAGCAGGTAAAGATATATCTATAGCGCTTGATGCGGCAAGCAGTGAGTTTTACGGCACAAACGGTTACAATTTAAAGGGCGAAAACAGAGTTTTAAGTAGTGCGCAAATGGTAGATTATTACGCCAAGCTTTGTGAAAAATATCCGATAGTCTCCATTGAAGATGGACTTGGCGAAGATGATTGGGAAGGTTGGGAACTGCTCACAAAAAAACTCGGCGATAAAATACAGCTTGTCGGCGACGACCTTTTTGTAACAAACGCGGTGATTTTGGCGCAGGGTATTCAAAAAAGCGCGGCAAACTCCATACTCATCAAACTAAACCAAATCGGTACGGTAACGCAGACGCTGGAAACCATACGTCTGGCTCATCGCAGCGGCTATACATGCGTTGTAAGCCACAGAAGCGGCGAGAGCGAAGACGCGTTTATAGCTGATTTTGCCGTTGCTGTAAACTCGGGACAGATAAAAACAGGCGCGATGGCAAGAGGTGAGAGAACGGCAAAATACAACCGCCTTTTGGAGATAGAAAGAGAGATTGCGTCAGGCTTGTATTCGGGAAAAATGCTGTTTAAAAAATGAAAACGCTGAAGAGTTTTCTAAGCGGTCTCAATCAAGAGAGATTTTTTTCTCATGTAAAGAAAATTTTGGCAGGTTTTAGTGTTATTATACTTGGTATTTATGTCGGGAATGTGCTTTTTGGCAACTCCTCGCTAGAGGTGCTCATAGGTCTTAAAAATGGCAAAGTAGAGCTTGAGCGGCGCATATTTGACTTAAAACATGCAAATGCAAGGCTGCAAAAAGAGCTTTTTGAACTGCAGCAGTTAGATCCTGATACAAAACAGTAAAAACATTTTAGAGTTGTATATTTCGGCTTTATTAAAATACTTAAAATAAATGCGGTAATATAACTTTGTTATTATTTTAACGAAAGGAGATAAAGTGGGCGCTCCCACAAAAATCATCTTTCTGATTACGCTTATTGTTGCGGTAGTTACGGTTATAGCGGTGCTTGCCTCGACTTTGAGCATTATAACTATTCCGATTATTGCTCTGTATGCTTTCTGGTTTATAACGGCTGTATATCTTCTTTTGGCTTTAGGCGTTACATTGAAGGGTTTATAAGATATCATCGGCAAAATTATATTTTTAAAGATTTTGCTGATTTTTATTAAAAATAAAAATTAAAACTTATAAACGCAGTGAAGCGAAGTAGTTAGGTGGGTGTAGTTAAGCATCTACTGCGTTTATAAGGCTTAAAGATTAAAAGTTTTCTTTCATCGTTTTAGCAGAAAAATTGTACATAAAAACTATTTATTAAAAGAAAAAGTATCCCTAACGGTATCTAAACTTGCAAAAAAAATTTAATTTAAATACAAAATTTCAATATAAATAAATTTAATATTTAAGCTGGTTTACTGTCGTGATTGTATTTTTAAAATTGTGAAATATCGGCGTTATTGCACGCCGATAATATTGAATATTTGCAGTTTATTCGGGCTTTATCTCTGTTGGTCCCAAATAGAGCTGGCGCGGTCTTGCAATTTTGCTGTCAGGCTGCTCTTTGAATTCTATCCATTGAGCTATCCATCCAGGAACCCTTCCTATAACAAATATAACCGCATACATCTCTTTTGGTATGCCAAGAGCGCGCAAAATAAGTCCCGAATAAAAGTCTATATTTGGATACAATCCGCGTTCTATAAAGTATTCGTCATGCAACGCAATCTCTTCGATTTTATTTGCAACTTCTATAAGTTTGCTGTCTATGTTGCGCTCGCTCATCAACTGTTCGCGGATATTTTTAAGTATCGTAGCGCGCGGGTCAAAATTTTTATAGACTCTATGTCCAAATCCCATGAGGCGGAAAGGGTCATTTTTGTCTTTGGCTTTTGCGATATATTTTTCAACGTTTTTCACATCGCCTATCGTTTCAAGCTGGCTTATTACGGACTCATTCGCGCCTCCATGCGACCTGCCCCAAAGCGCACAGATACCTGCGCTTATCGCCGCGTACGGGTGGGCGTGTGTGGAAGCTACGGTTCTGACTGTCGTTGTGGAAGCGTTTTGTTCATGGTCGGCATGAAGCGTGAAAATCGTATCAAGCGCTTTTATCTCTATAGGTTTTAAATCTATATGGTCATGCGGAAATGCTCTTAACATATAAAGTATATTTTCTGTAAATCCTCTATCCAGATTCGGATATATGATAGGGAGTCCGCGGCTGTATCTGTATGAAAATGCGGCTATTGTGGGGATTTTGGCGATTATTCTTTTTGCCATCTCCATGTACTCTTCGGGTGAATCTATATCCAAATGGTCAAAATAAAATGTAGAAAGCGCCGAAACTGCCGCCGATAAAATAGCCATTGGGTGAGCGTTGTCGGGAAATGCGTCAAAAAGCTTTTTCATGCCCTCATGTATAAACGAGCGCTTTTTCAACTCAAGTTTAAATGCGTCTCTTTCGCTGTCTGTAGGAAGTTTTTTGTACAGCAGAAGATGCGCAGTGTCCACAAAACTCTTTTGTGTCGCAAGATATGAGATGTCGTAGCCTCTGTACATCAGCTTGCCTTTTGCGCCGTCTATGTAGGTTATTCTTGACCTGCATGAAGCCGTTGATGTAAAACCTCTGTCTAACATAAAAAGCCCCGTATCTTTGTAAAATGTCGCTATATCAACTACCGATGCGCCCAAAGTCGGGTCTATGATTTTGTATTCAAAGCTTTTGCCGCTGCGATTGTCTGTCATCGTAACACTATTCTTTTTTTCCATATTTCTTCCTTTTTGGTCAATTTTTATAATTATAAACAAATTGTGCGAAGCCGCAAAGGTTTTTTATAGAAGTGTAACTATTTTACACATTATCTTAGGAGCAATGTTACTTTTAGTAATAAAATAGAGCTTATACTTTATCTTCGTATCTATAATGGCACTTGATACATTCTAAAAATTCACCCTTTTTAAGTACCTTTTTTACCATCATGCCGCCGCATGAGGGACATTTTTCGTCTGTAGGCTCACTGTTGGAGATAAATTTGCATTTAGGATAGTTAGAACATCCGAAAAATTTACCGCGTTTGGAGATTCGCTCTATGATATCTCCGCCGCATTCTGGGCATTTGACAGAGAGTTTTACAGGTTCTTTTCTTGGAGTTTTGTTGATATTTTTCGTATATTTGCATTTTGGATAGTTAGAACACGCTACAAATTCGCCAAATTTGCCCTTTCTTAAGACAAGCTCACTTCCGCATTCAGGGCATTTTTCACCTGTAGGAATAGCGATTTTGACGCTTTGTATCTCTTTTTTGCCATTTGCTACAAGTTCGCTAAACGGCGTATAAAATTCACCCAAAACAACCTGCCAATCCCTCTTTCCCTCCGCTATCAAATCCAGCATATCCTCCATAGATGATGTAAAGCCGCTGTCTACGATTTTTGGGAAGTGTTTTTCAAGCAGTTCCGTAACTGTAAAAGCTATTTCGGTCGGGACAATCTGTTTTTTTTCTATATTGATATAATCGCGCGAACTCAAAATGGAGATTGTAGGCGCGTAAGTTGAAGGACGTCCTATGCCCAAACTCTCAAGTTTGCTGATAAGGCTCGCTTCGGAATATCTCGCGGGAGGCTCGGTAAAATGCTGATTTGCTTCAATTTTTTCAAGTTTTATTTCGTCTTTTTCTTTTAATTCGGGCAGCAGCGCGTCTTTATCGTTTCCACCGTAAACTTTATAAAAACCGTCAAACAGAAGCTTTCTGCCGTTAGCTTTAAACTTGCCGTTAGATGAGGCAAATATAACGCTTTGCGACTCAAAAAGCGCGTTTGCCATTTGCGACGCCAAAAATCTATTATA